>JBBRQV010000098.1:0-12033 GCA_038225955.1 Ignavibacteria bacterium
CCCATTGAAGGTATTTGCTCAAAACTTGTGGTACTTTCGTTTGCCAGCAATGCATCAGTAATCATTTCTAAATCTTTCTGGGTAACGCTTTTCTCATCTTTCCAGTTATTATCAATTCTTCCTCTGTATCTTAATTTTCTGTTGCTATCAAATAAATAAATATCAGGTGTGCACACTGCCCCATATGCCTGTGCAATCTCCTGTGTTACGTCTACAAGATAAGGAAAGTTTATCTTGTGTTCAGAGTAAAATTTTATCATATTTTCAAAAGAATCCTGCGGGTAAGAAGATGAATCATTCGGATTAATAGCAACTACCTGTACACTTTTATCTTTGTAGTTTTCCTGAAATTTTACTAGTCTTTCAATCACAGCTTTTACATAGGGACAATGATTGCACATAAAAACTATTACGAGTACTTCTTTATCTTTAAAATCCTCCAAAGAATAGAAGTGTTCATCAGTTCCCTTCAGGTTAAAATTAATTGCGGATATATTTAAATTATTTTGTGTGCTATGCAGAAGCAAGTTTACCGGGGTTTAAATTTTTTAAATATTTATATTAATAATCTTCCTCATCATCGTCATCTACCTCAGGATGAAAATCTTCGTATATGAAAGTTATGTGTGCGGCTTTATTTTTCTTATCTTCCTCTATAGCTTCCTTAAAAATTTCTTCAGTAACAAATCTGTACTTCTCTGTTACGTCATAATCATTATGGAAGTGGACTATAATATTATGCTCATCTAAAAGAAGCATAAGTTTTTTATATTCATCAGCAGCAGAATCTTTTTTGAGGTCAGAAGGTTTTTTAAATTTAGGTTTACCTATTTTATCGAATACACTGACGACTTTTGCGTTCTTATGTTCTTTCTCGAATTTTTTAACCTCATTGATAAACTCAGGATTATCTTCATCGTCATCTACAATAGATTCAATGAAATCATCTTCAACAATTTCATCTTCATCCATTATAGAATCTTCATTTAATCCAAAATCTTCTTTGAGAGAATCTTTTTCTTTTTTACCGTTATTTTTTTCTTTTGGTTTGCGCTCTGACATTTTATGATTATGTTATCTGGTATTATGCAATTAATACGTTTAAATATTTTTTTTCAAGTCAAGTTTATTAATCATGGAATATGAAAGTATAATATATTTTTTGTCAATTCCAAGTAAAGAAATAATAAAGGAGCAACAAAAATTAAACTATCAAATCTATCAAGTACTCCACCGTGTCCGGGTATTATATGTGAAGAATCTTTTACGTCTAATTTTCTCTTAAATAGTGATTCAAACAAATCCCCTATCTGAGAAAATACACCAATGATAAAACCAATTACAATTGAGTCAGTCAAGGTAATCTTTCCATCGCTGAAAAAATAGAATAAATAAGAAGTTATTACTGTAAAGATAAAACCTGTAATAGAGCCTTCCCATGTTTTCTTCGGGCTGATTTCAGAAAGTTTATGTTTGCCAAAAAATTTCCCGCCGAAATATGCCATTGTGTCACAGGTCCATATCAATATAAAAATAAACAGAATATAATTAAACTGCTTGAATAAAATTATTCTGTTTAAGCAAAGAAATGGGATACAAATATAAACTAACCCGGATATTGAAATAATAGAATTATACGGATTTTTTTTCTCCTTACGAAATATCTCTATTGAGAAAATTAATACAGCGCCGAGTGACAGAATATAAATCCCGGAAAGCGGATAAAAATAATTAGCCATAATGGATATTACCGATAACGTAATCGGGAAAAATTTTAATGGGCTTAAATTATTTTTACTGAACATTGTATAAAATTCCCAAAGCGCTATGCCTGAAAGCACAATCGACAAAGCCAAAAAGTAAATTCCACCAGTGTAAATTAAAAACAAAAACACCGGGATTCCTATTGCACCGACTAATATTCTGGTAGCTGTATTACTCAATAGCTGTTGTATTTAAGTTCGGAAGATTTTTCACTACAGATAATTTTTTAATAACCATAACTATCCCGGTAAAAATAAACATAGATGCAACTCCCAAGAGTATTACCTGCATTATTTCGTTATCCGGAATTTCTTTTGAAATAAATTCATCCTTATCATACAAGTAAACTGCTAGAACAGAAATAAAATTGTTTATAAAGTGGCAAATCATTGCAGTAAAAATACTCCCGCTGTGATATGCAACAAATGATAAATAAATTCCCAAAATTGCCAACGGAATTAAATTAAACGGGTGAAAATGAAACAGCGCGAACAAGAGTCCCGACATCACTATGGCAAGGTTTTTCTTTCCGGTTTTTTCAAAATTAGATAGTACAAATCCACGGAATAAAAACTCTTCACAAATAGCAGGAGTAATTGCTATAACAATTACAATTGCAGCGAACTCAGCAAATGAATAAGCCGTAACTAATCGTAAAGTAGAAGCTTCAAGCATATCGAAAAGCTCCTTCATGTTTTGTATAACTTCATGTCCGAAAGGAATAGAAAAAATAATCTTATTCTGATAATACATAAAGAACTGAAGAAACGGCTGAACAACAAGAATACCAATGATACTAAAAAAAAACACTGATAGCTTCGGAGCCTTTAAGCGAAACGTCTGTTTTACTTTATCTCCCTGCAGATATGCAAGCAGCACTGCGGGGAAAAGTATAAACATCAACTGAGAGAATGAAATAGTTATTCGCGTTATTGTAAGCTTAGCGGTTGTTGAAGAAAAATCCTCCCCTACTGTAACAAGCTGTATTATTCCGCCTAAAATCTGATACAGAAAAAAAACTAAAATTAATCCAAGAAAAATATATACAACAGAATTTATATTTTTAAATGGTGCCGGACGCGGTATGCTATTATCTTCCAAATTTTAAAGTATGAAGTACAATATTATCAAAATAGATTTATGAAAAAAGTAACAATTTTATAAACTTAAGATATAAGATATGAGATTTAAGATTTTCTAAAACCCTTTTAATGACGGATTTTTGACGGATTTTATTAAGCAAATTGTTAGACTTCAAAAAAATAAGTCATGATGAATTTTATTCAGTAATTAGATACCCGATATTGAAAAAACAAAAACGAAAATTTTAAACTCATTTTTTGATGAATTTTTGACGGATTTTATTTATGAAATTGTTAGAGATAATCGATCAGACCTGACAGGTTTTCAATCCTGTCAGGTCTGAGAATAGTAGCATTATAAGACATTTAATTTCATCAATTTAAAGTAATACTTAGGATAAATCACTATTACCGCTATCAACCTGACAGGATTGAAAACCTGTCAGGTCTGATAAAAAGAACTCTACAAATTTCGTAAAAAAAATGTTGCCAATCAACCAATTCTTCCCTATTAGTAGTAATAGGGATAAATAAAATATCCTGCGAACTTCATTTAATATGAGCTCACTTATTCGTATATTTAAACTTACATGGAAGTCGATACAAAAGAGCATATCAAAACCGCTGAAGAGCTGGAATACGAACAGAAAAACCACGAATATTGGGCAAAGCTGCCTGAGTTTGAGGGGCCGTTGGATATTCTGCTTCACTTTATCAAAGCGGATGAACTGGATATATATAACATCCCTATTTCAAAAATCACAAAAGATTTTTTGGGCTATGTAAATTATATGCAGTCGCTTGATATTGAGTTTGCCGGAGAGTTTTTACTTATGGCTTCTGAGCTAATGAAAATAAAAGCCAAGATGCTGATCCCTGTATTGAACGATGAAGGCGCTTACGTTGACGAGGAAGACCCAAGACTTACACTTATAAGAAAATTACTCGAGTACAAAAGATTTAAAGATGCTACAATAGAGCTTTCAGTGCTTGAACTTGAGGCAAGAAAAAAATTCTCCCGAAATTATTTTGATAGCGATGTAAAAATTACTGATACAATAATAGAGGCAGTTAACGATCCGTCTCTAAAAAATATCAATATTTTCAATTTGATAAAAGCTTACAAAATTGTACTAAGCGGATTGAACCGCCAGACAACTGTGCACCCGATTCAATTGCTGGATATTTCACAGGAAGGACAACAGGAATACCTGATGAATTTATTAACTGAAAGAGGTGAAATAGATTTCGGAGAAATAATAATTTTGCTGAATGACAGATTGAAATTAATTTTTACTTTTCTGGCATTGCTACAATTAGGCTTAGATGAATTAATAGAAATAACTGTTAACCCGCAAAATCTTTCCAGCTTCACGCTGAAAAAGAGATTAATTCCACTCCAAGACATGCACTATTAATTTGCAGCAATAAAAAACTATAAGCACGAACTTATTTGGTAAACAACGATATTAAAAATATTATCGAGTCCTTGATTTTTGCTTCTGAAGAACAAATTACTTCAAAGCAAATCCGTGAGATTTTATCTACGTTCAGTATTAAAACTGATGTAAATAAAATCGAGCAAGCGGTTGAGGTATTGAATGAAGAATACAATACTGCCGGAAGCTCATTTGAAATAATAAAAGTAGCAGGTGGATTTCAGTTCGCAACAAGAAAAGAATTCGGTATTTACGTAGGGAAATTATTTGATGAGAAAGCAAGAAAGAAGTTATCACAATCCTCAATCGAAACACTTGCAATAGTAGCATACAAGCAGCCAATAACAAGAAGTGAAATCGAGTTTATCCGAGGAGTAAATGTAGATTACATCGTTAACTCACTTCTTGAAAGAGATTTAGTTTGTATCACGGGCCGCTCTGAAACTCCCGGCAGAGCAATTTTATATGGAACGACTGATACATTTTTGAAGATACTCGGACTGAACTCATTAACAGATTTGCCGAAACTTAAAGAAATAAATGAAATACTTCAGAATGAAAAAATTGAAGGAATAACTGAAGCGGATATAGATTTATTTAATTCCGTGAATCAGAATTTTATTCCGAATAAAATTGAAGGTGCTGAAGAGCAGCAGGAAATAAGATTTGATGAAGACGGAAATGCTCTTGAAGAAATAAGTGCTACTGATGAGTTAAATATAGACCCTGATGCCCCCGAAAGTAATGAAGAAATAAACGAGCAAATAATGCCGGAAATAAATATTGATGAAATAAGAAGCACAATAGAATTAGATAAAAATTTAGAAGAGGACAAAGAAAGCGATTGAGCAAGACTAAGAAAACAAAAGAAGAAACAATAACGGAAACACAAGACGAAGTAATAACCAAAACGCAAGAAGAAGCACGAGGAGGTTCGATAAATGAGCAAAATGCAAAATCAGAACGGTTAAATAAATTCATAGCTGCCAACGGACTTTTTTCAAGAAGAAAGATTGATGAATTCATTCTTGAAGGCAGAGTTACAGTTAACGGCAAAGAAATTTTTAATCTCGGAACAAAAATAAATCCGAATACGGATAAAGTTTTTATTGACGGCGAGCGCGTTAGAGTAAGCGATAAGAAAATTTATCTTATGATGAACAAACCGCTTAACGTTATTACCAGTGTAAGCGATGATAAAAAACGCCCGACTGTAATTGATATACTCAACACAAAAGTAAAAATTTTCCCTGTAGGAAGATTGGATTTTCATACAACCGGATTACTGGTTCTTACTAATGACGGAGACTTTACGAATAAGTTAATGAATCCCGATTTTAAAATCTGGAAGACTTACGATGTGAAACTCTCACGCCCTTTAGACCAGAAGCATAGACTTTTACTCGAGAAAGGAATTAAGCTTGAAGGAGTTTACACTCTCCCCGCAATAATTGCGATGCCAAATGAAAAAGATTACTCAGATGTAAAAATTTCAATCAGCCAGGGAAAGAATAGACAGGTAAGAAGAATGTTTGAGAATTTCGGATACTTTGTGGATAAACTGCATCGCTCCGCTTATGGTAATTTGCAATTAGGTAATCTAAGAGAAGGTGAATTCAGAAAGCTTACCAATGAAGAAGTTCAAAATTTAGTGAGTAAGAACTCCAAAATTCCACAAATTATTGCTCAGAAAGAAGAGCCTAAAAAATATTTAAGAGGACGAAAAGAAGAAAAAGTAGATAAGAAAGGGATTAGCCCGGGAGACAAAAGAGATGAAAAGGCCGTTGATAAAAAAGAAGGAAAAATAAATCTTACACGCGGTAATAAGGATATAAAAGTAGCCCGAAAAAACGCAGAAAAAGATTCCAAGAAAAAAGATTTTAAGAAAAGTTACGATAGCGATACTGCGAAACTTCCAAGAGAAAAAAAGACAAGAGAATTTAAAAAAAGTTACTCAGGAGATAAAGCTACAAGAGATTATCAAAATTCAAAGAGCAGTTATAATAAAAGTTTAAAGAAAGACTACAGTAGAGATGATTCTAAGAGTTACGGCAAAGATGATTCAGAAAAATTTTCAAAGCCCTACGACGATAAGAAGAAAAGTTTTTCAAAAGATTTCAAAGGCGGATTTAAAAAAGATTTCAAAAAAGATGCTGTAAAGAGTTACAGCAAAGATGATTCAGGGAAATTTTCAAAGCCATACGGGGATAAGAAGAAAAGTTTTGCAAAAGATTTCAAGAGCGGATTTAAAAAGGATTTCCAAAAAGAAGATGTAAAGAGTTACGGCAAAGATGATTCAAGGAAGTTTTCTAAAGAAACCGAAGGCAGCGACTATAAGAAGAAAAGTTTTTCAAAAGATTTCAAGGGCGGATTTAAAAAAGATTTTAAAAAAGACGGCGAAAAGAGTTATGCAAAGAAATCCGGTGGAAGCAGTGGCTCAAAAAATTATCCGAAAAAATCCGGTGGAAGTAGCGGGGCACCGAAACGCAGCTTTGGGGGCAGTTCATCCCGCGGCTTCAAAAAAAGATAAACAAAAATTTTATAAATTTTATAAATAACAAGGAGTATAAAACTTGACGGAACAAAGTGACCTGGTAAAAAGAAGGTACGAAGAACTTGAGCATATAAAAGCGATGGGTATAAATCCTTATCCACACAGATATGATGTATCGCATTATTCAAAAGATATCATCAGCGCATTCGTTGATCCTGCCGATGACGAGCAGAAGGAAAAATCCAAAGAACATATTATTTCGGCTGCCGGAAGAATTATGGCTATCCGTAAAATGGGTAAGGCATGTTTTCTCCAGATAAAAGATGAGCAGGGAAAGATTCAATTATATATCCGTAAGGATGATGTTGGCGAAGAGAGCTATAATTTATTAAAGCTTCTTGATATCGGTGATATAATTGGCGCGCAGGGTTATGTATTCAGAACGAAGACAGGCGAAGTTTCTATTCACTGTAACTCGTTTACACTTCTTACAAAATCACTTCATCCCCTTCCTGTTGTAAAGGAAGAAGTTACGGAGAGCGGTGAGAAAATTGTTCACGATGCTTTCGCAGATGTTGAGTTAAGATATCGCCAGCGTTACATTGACTTAATAGTGAACGACCATGTTAAAGAAACTTTCATCAAGAGAACAAAAATTATTCAATCCATAAAAAGAACATTAGAAGATAAAGCTTTTTTTGAAGTTGAAACTCCTACACTGCAAACAGTGTACGGCGGCGCAACTGCAAAGCCATTTATCACTCAGCATAATTCATTAGATATGAGATTGTACTTAAGAATCTCTAATGAATTATTTTTAAAGAGATTGATAGTTGGCGGTTTCAATCGTGTGTATGAATTTGTACGTGACTTCAGAAATGAAGGTATTGATAGAACTCATAATCCTGAGTTCACTCAGGTTGAGTGGTATCAGGCATACGGTGATTACTTCGATAGCATGAACTTATTTGAGGAGGTTGTTGAGAAGGCATGTATAGCTGCTAACGGAACAACGAAAGCAATGTACGGTGAAACTGAAATTGATTTCAAAGCTCCGTGGAAAAGATTGAAGATGGTTGATGCAGTGAAAGAGAAAACCGGTTTAGATGTAATGACAATGAGCAAGCAGGAAATTATAGATTACCTGACTAAGAATGATATTGGCTTCGATAAGAAAATCTCTCATAGCAAAGGATTACTTATCGCAACTTTATTTGAAGAGACTTGCGAAGAAGGATTAGTACAGCCTACGTTTATAACTGAGCATCCGATTGATACAACTCCCCTGTGCAAACCGTTGAGAGAGTACTCACCTATGCAGTTGGAAGAAATGAAAAATGATCCTGAAGCAGTTATTTTTGTAGAGAGATTTGAACCATACATTAATAAATGGGAACTTGGGAATTCATATACCGAACTTAACGATCCCATCATGCAAAGAAGCTTGCTGGAGCAGCAAGTTGAGCGTGGTAGAGGCGGTGAAGAAGAAACTCATCCTATGGATGAAGATTTCTTACGCGCAATCGAAGTTGGTATGCCTCCTACAACGGGTGTTGGTTTGGGTGTCGATAGATTAGTCATGCTTCTTACAAATTCACAGACAATAAGAGACGTTATTTTCTTCCCTCTGATGCGTAATTTATAAGAGGAAGATTTAAGTTAAAAAATTTTATTAATTATAAAAATTTTTGAAAGAATGAAATACTATAATAGTATAATTGATTTGATTGGCAATACTCCTCTTGTAAAAATTAATAAGCTTACAAAAGGTTATAAAGCAACTGTGCTTGCAAAACTTGAATCTATGAATCCAGGCGGAAGCGTGAAAGACAGAATAGGTATTTCAATGATTGAAGCTGCTGAGCGGGATGGGCTTTTAAAACCCGGCGGAACAATTATTGAAGCAACCAGTGGTAACACAGGCATCGGTCTTGCGCTTGCAGCAAATCAGAAAGGCTACAAATGTATTTTTGTAATGACCGACAAAGCTGCTACGGAAAAGAAAAATTATTTGAAAGCTCTTGGTGCTGAAGTAATAATAAAACCACTTACGGCAAAAGCAGGAACACCTGACCATTATGTTGAGACTGCAAGAAGATTGCATGCAGAAATTCCGAATTCGTTCTTCCCTTTTCAATATGCCAATGATGCGAATCCTGATGCTCATTATAGAACAACAGGTCCTGAAATATGGGAAGCTACCGAGGGGAAAATTACTCACTTCGTTTCGGGTATCGGTACTGGCGGAACGATAACAGGCACGGCAAGATATTTAAAAGAAATGAATCCGAATATAACAGTTATAGGCGCTGACCCATACGGTTCTATATTTAAAACTTTTAAGGCAACCGGTCAAACACCAGAAGGTGTTCCCTATTTAGTTGAAGGCATCGGGCAGGATGTTATTCCTGCAAACGTTGATGTAAGTTTGATGGATGAAATCGTGAACGTTACAGATATAGATTCGGTAAAGATGTGCAGAAAACTTTCGCGTGTAGAAGGAATATTTTGCGGGGCATCAACCGGTACGATTGCAAAAGTTGCTCTCGATATTTCAAAAGATCTTCCCGAAGATGCAGTTGTTGTATTCATCGTCTGCGATACAGGTGAAAGATATTTAAGCAAGTACCACTCAGATGAATGGATGAGAGAAAAGCGTTTGCTTGATAAAGATATGGTTTCAGTTGGGACAATTTTTAATACAAAAGCAGCGAAGGATACACCTGAGCTTGTTACTGTAAGCTCTGAGCAGACTGTTTCAGATGCCTTGTACTTAACAAATCAGTATAACCTTACTACAATTCCGGTATTTGATGGTGATAAATGCATTGGTTCCCTTAACGAACAAAAATTATTGACGGATTTAATGAAGGACAGAAACAGCGCGAGCAAAAATGTAAAAGATGTAATGGATGCAAAACCGCCGATACTTGAAGTAAGTGAAAATGTAGAGGCAGCAATTGAGCAATTAAAAAATCACCCTGCAGTTTTAGTTTCCGAGTACGGAAAAATTGCAGGCATACTTACAAACTACGATGTACTTGAATTCGTATAATTGATTAAATCGTTTAATACAAAAATAAAAAAATTTGAAAACCACATCAACAAAATTAGCGACTAAAGCGATACACGCAGGGCAGCACCCTGAAGAAGCAACCGGCGCAGTAATAACTCCTATTTTCCAGACATCAACTTACTCCAATGATAAGCTTGGCGAGACAAAAGGATATGACTACGGAAGAACAATTAATCCGACAAGGCAAGCTCTAGAAGCAAACCTTGCAGCACTTGAGAATGGCAAGTATGGATTTTGTTTTTCATCCGGCATGGGTGCTATTCAATGCCTGATAACAATTTTCAAACCGGGCGACCATATAATCGTGACGAACAATACTTATGGCGGAACATACAGATTATTTGAGCAAGTAATTAAAGGTTACGGATTAGAATTTACCTATGTAGATACTTCAAATATAGAGGAAACCAAAGCAGCTACGAAAGATAATACTAAATTAATTTTTGTTGAGACACCTACAAATCCGATGCTTCAAATAACTGATTTGGACGCGCTTGCTAAATTTGCAAAATCAAAAAATATTTTGACATGTGTAGATAATACTTTTATGAGTCCATACTTTCAAAATCCTTTAGATTTCGGAATTGATATTGTTACACACAGCTCTACGAAATATATTAACGGACACAGCGATGTTATTGGCGGATGCTTGATTACTTCTGATGATAAACTTGCAGAGAGATTTAAGTTCCTTCAGAATTCAATCGGAGCAGTTCCATCTCCGTTTGATTGCTGGTTAATTCTTCGCTCGACTAAAACTCTTGCTGTCAGAATGAAAGCGCACAATGAAAATGCGCTGGCAATTTGTGAACACCTAAAAGATAATCCTAAAATTGAAAAAGTTTTATATCCGGGCTTACCATCACATCCGCAGTATGAACTTGCAAAAAAGCAGATGAGAGGCTTTAGCGGAATAATTTCTATTGAGCTTGGCAGTTATGAAAAAGCTCAGGCATTTTGTAATGCGCTTGATATTTTTCAGATAGCGGAATCATTAGGCGGTGTTGAATCACTTGTATGCCATCCTGTTTCAATGACTCACGGAAGCATTCCGAAAGATTTAAGAGTTAAAATCGGATTGAGTGACGGACTTGTTAGGCTTTCAGTCGGTATAGAAGATAAAGATGATTTAATCCTAGCTATCAAAAATGCTTTAGATAAGATTTAATGAAAAAAATAATATTAGTTTTAATATTATTGGGTTTTACAAATTCATATTCACAGAATAATTCGGAAACGGAAAATCTTGATGTGAAGATTTTCCGTTCTATCAATAGTAACCGTTCAGATTTCAAAGATAAGTTTTTTTCCTTAACAGATAAGACCGTATTCCCTGCCGCCGTTGTAGTTCCTCTTACATTTTATATATTCTCACATTCTAATAATAATATGTACGATGAAAATTCATCGATACTTCTCGGAGCATCGGAGTTTACATCCTTAGGGTTAACTTTAGCAATTAAAAATATTGTCAAACGTAAAAGACCTTTTGTAACTTTAAATAATGTTTATTCATCCGAAAAAAATTCACCAACTGATGATTACTCTTTCCCTTCCTCACATACTTCAACAGTGTTTTCCATGGCAACTGCTTTAACTTTGCGGTACAATGATAAGCCGGTTTTAATTGCCGGTATGTACACTTACGCTCTTTTAGTTTCTTATGGTAGAGTGTATTTAGGAGTTCATTACCCTACTGATATTTTAGCAGGAGCAATAGTCGGTGCGGGTAGTTCTATATTAATTTATTCCTTACGTAAAGAGATTTTAAAGACTAAGAGTAATTTATTTAATGAGACTTATAGTGATGAGAGAAATGAAAATATAAATCAGTATGCTGCTTTGGGAAGTTTGATAGGTGTGGGCTTACTAAATAAATTTTTATCCGGCTCTGAAATTCCTGTAATAAAAAAATCTCAAATATCTACTGACCTTAAAACATTTAATCTACAAATAAATTTCTAAACTCCTCTCTTATTTCCCCATATAATTACATGCAATCTATCTGTATAATTGAACTGATGTTTTTTACACAACCCGATTACTTCTAAACGTTTTGCTTGCAATTCTTGCTCTGAAATTCCTTCGGGCATTAAGCACACATCAGAATTTTTAAAGCCAATTTCTTTTTGTAATTCGAGAATTTCTTTCAAGTCTTCTTCATCTGTTATTACGAAC
>JBBRQV010000099.1:0-11785 GCA_038225955.1 Ignavibacteria bacterium
AAAGAGTTGAAAGGTCCTTGATTTGAGGGAAACTTTTTGCAAGCTGTTCAAAATACAAACCTGTCGTCAATTCTTTCCAATCGACAGATGAAATAACTTCAGGGTCAATTCCTGCCTTTTGTAATTCTTCTTTAATATTAAATTCTTTACCGTCTCGCGTTTTTTTATTTAACTGATTACCGATAAATTGATTAGAAACAACGTCATTCCTAAGCCCTTCAATAGCAAAAGTTCCGGCAAGAACTGGGGAAGTTTCTGCTGTAATAATTGTACCAAGCTGTGTAGCACTTCCCAATCTCGCTTTATTTTTAGTAAATCTGGATGTAATGGCTAGCCTGATTTGAAGGTCAATTAAATTCTGTAATTCAGGGTCATCGATTGGGTCTCCTGTTTTATTTTCCCCTGCTATTCCGCCCATATTGGTTTTAACAATTTGTTCAGAAGCACTTGATACGGAGGATTTGGCTTCAATATCGCCCGCAGATTTAAACAGCTTTACTGCATATAAAAGATTTGCATTAAATAAATTGAAAGCTGTATTAAATGAAACTAAGCTTGAAAAAGTGCTCTTAATATTATTGTTAAATAAACTAAGAATTGAATCTAATCCTGAGATTGAATTTATTAAATTTTCTGAAAAATTTTTAATATTTTTATCTGCATTAGAGAACTTTTGATTAATGTTTTCTAAAGACCTGCCAAATTCATTAAGCTTAGCAGGATTAAATAAGTCTTTAAAATTTATATTTTGAAGATTTGACATGATTTTTAATTTAATATTTTACACTGGAGACGTGTTTAAAACCTTTTTAATTTATGGCAATAATTTATATTGCTTATTAATAGAGTAGTTTATATTTTTACAAATCATATATTTTGAAATGAAAAACACAAAACTCCTATCACTAATACTAATTGTATTCACTTATGCTATACTAATAAATTTTGTGCCCCAGCCTTATCTCCATTATGTTTTTATTGCAGGCGGAATTTTAATTGTTATATATTTATTTGTACTTCCCGCAATAAACTTTTTCAAAAAAAGAAATTTGCCTGCGACAAAAACCGGCAAGTCATTAAAATCCCTGCTGTTGAAAATTAACCGCCATTTTTTTATCTATTGGTTAATTTTATATATTGTTCGTGTCAATTTATTTGCCTACAATAGTTGGGAAATATACATCTGGATTTCCGCATTAATTTTTTCTTTAATTATAAATATTAATTTCAAAAAACAAAAAGTTTCCGATTAATATAATGTAGTAACTCCGACAAATGTATTCGCGCCGATGTGAAGATTATTCATTATTGTATCCAGCGCTCCGCCAACTTTCTGCACCTGGCCGAATACACCTACGAATGTCTCAAAGGGAGTTGGACCTTTGGGCTTTACTTACAGTAGTTTTCTCAATTTTGAGAAACACAAATGAATAGCGGATATTTTCAAATGAGAAAAAATGATTCTGCATTTATTTATATTCCGCTTACCAAAGAATAAAGATTAATAAAATCTATGCTGAAATATTTTACACAGAACCTTGAGATATTTTCCTGTTTCGTATTTATAATCATAGCCGCCTTTGCTATTTATCACGGTGGATGGCTGAGAACATTCAGCATGAAAAGCAAAAAAGGGAGACACAGAATAGAAACATCACGACATCTTATCAGAAGAATAAAACGCAGAAGAAAAGCTATCGCATTACTTTACTTCATACTCGGCAATTGCATATTTTTTAGCTCAATATTTTACTCGTTCAAAACCTATGCAGTCGTAATATTATTTCTTTCGGGAACTGTATTAGTTTTTATATCAAATTTACTTGGCAAAAACTCCGAGAACAATAATTTCGCTTAAAATTCTATTTAGATTATACAACAAAGGCGTATTTTACTACGCCCTTGATGTATTTTACATGTACGAATTACAGCCAACTGGTTGATTTCGGATTTCAGATTTCAGATTTTACCTCACTCACTATGCAACAATGCGTATTCCGATAATTCATAACTAATAATTCATAACTAATAATTCATAACTAATAATTCATAACTAATAATTCATAACTCATTATTCTGCCCCCACCATTGGATAAAATTTTCTTTCTCTTTTATAATCAGAAAAATTCCGGCATCACTTACTTTCATTTTTTTTGCAGAGGGAAATTTCGAAAAATCTCCCTCGCAAATTTTGTAAAGCACGTCTTCAAAAGTATTTTTTAAGAATCCTGTATCATATCTTCCTGATTCACTTCTGAACCGGATAACACCGGGCTCATTGTCGTTATATCCGCTGCGCTCCTTAAAGCTCTCAATAAGTCGAGAGCTATAGGATTTAAAATAAAAAAATCGGTGACAACCTCCTTCAGCTCAGAGTTCTTCAGCTTTGAAAAATTTTTCACTTCTTCCTCACTTTCGATTGAAAAAATAATCGAGAGGAATTTTTCAATGAGCTTGTGCTCAGAGAGCGTTTTGATAAGATCTGCAATTGTAGTATTGCCAAGGTCGGAGAGATTAACTGATTTGATGAGGTCCATGATACGGTAATCCTGCTCAAGAGTCAATTCTTCCTGCAAGGCTTCAAGCCCGCAAGTGAATTTATATTTTTTTATGCTTTCTTCCAAAGTGTTATGATTAATGATGATTAATGATGAATAATTATTAGTGAATAATTATTAGTGAATAATTCTGTGATTATTTTTAGTTAATAGACAGCTGAAAACTATTAAGTAATTTTTTTCCAGTCTGATGAACTGCCTGTTGCAGTTGAAATAAAAATATCAGCTGTCGCAGTATTGATAAAAATCAACCCGGTTTTCGTCGGAGTTACAGCAGGGTCGCTTGTACCTGTTTGAACCTGAGGCACATCGGATAGAAACTGCGCCTTAGTGCATTTTTTCTTTGAGTTCCCTGCAGCGGAGTCTTCCAGCAAAATCAAATCACCATTTGCAACTGACGTTTTTGCAGACGCTGAATCTATCTCCGAAGATTTATCAACACGCAATGTTTTCTGAAGAAGATTTTCGAGAGACATTTTGTAAGTCACACCCCCGTTAACCAAAGGAACATATGCTTCATCAGAAAAAGTAGAAGTCTCGCTCAAGTCTTCGACCATAAGAGTTTTCTGCAAAAGATTTTCAAGAGACATTTTATAAGTCACGCCTTCACTTACAACCGGTACATATGAAGATCCTGAAAAAATTGATGTTTCACTCAGTTCGGAAACTTTTTTTGCTGACATTTATTTTAAAATTTAAAATTAGTTTGAATTAATTTCCAATTGGTAAACCGTCTGTCCATATAGTAGTATCCGGGTCCCAATGCCCCGCACCAACAATTGATTTGAAGGTTGTTTTAGTATTTGCATTGATGGGGAGGGTGGCTCCTGTAAGATTCGCGCCACTGAAGTTTGCGTCAGAAATTTCAGTATTGAGAAATATAGCATAACGCGCTTTACAATTTGATAAATCACATCCAGTTAAAGCTGCATTTTTGAAATTACACCCATCCAAAATTGCTTCATTCAAATCTATAGCATCAGCAGCAGGCCATTGAGACCCTGTAAAATCTGAATAAGAAAATTTGAATTAGAGTCAATAGATGTATTATAAAATGTTATACTTCCCCACTTATTCAAATAATCCCCTTTCACATAAAACAGAACAGCATTTTTTGAATGGAAAACTTCTTCCTCTTTAAAGGCTTGTGAAAACCCTTCGACGTAATACAAATTTTCCTGAACTCCGGAGCTATCGCTCACGGGGTTTGTAATGCTTGTTACAATTCTCGTAATTAATCCGGAAGAAATATTTTTCCCATTTAATATGTAAGAAGTTTCACCTACCTGGTATTTTGATTTCTTTGGTTTATTTGTTAATGCCATATTAGTTTTAATTATTATTCAATGATAGCATAGAATTTGTTAAGACTATCAACTGTTGTTGGAGTACCTGAATCTATTTCCGATGAAGGAATTGCAACAGCTGTAGTTATCGAAACATTAGATACTTGAGGCTGCACACTCATTTCAAGTACTATGTTCTGTGGATTGTCAGGTGACTTCAAAGTCATTGTAGGAATAATATTTACTTCCGGGAAATAAAACATTTGTTTTTTTCCATCAACTATTCCATTACTGTAAAAAACCGGATAAACACTGTTTCTTAAAATATCTATTAGCTCCAGTTCATCTTTAGAAGTCTGCGCCAAAGTTACGGAAAGCTTAACTCTTCGTTTTCCATCGATATCGACGGAATTACCGTCGGCAAAAGTTATTTCTTGTGAATCAGTTTTATCTTCTAAAGTTCCTGTTATAATATGTCCGAGAGCTTTCCATTCGCCGCTGAAAAAAATTTTTAATTCATTACCGCCGAATAGACGGATTCTTTTTGTATTTTTTGCGTAATTTGCTGGCATTTATTTTCTGTTTTAATTTGTTAAATTTTATGCTGGTGTTGCTGTACTTAAAGCTGTTGTTAACGCACTCTTTGATGTATAAATCTGTGAGCTTGTAAACTTTTCAGGATACCCATCAAAGTAGTATGTGTTTGTTTGTATTCCTGATGTATTATTGTCAGGATTACTAACGTCTGAAATAGTCTTTACTATTTTTGCTTTTACGGGTGCATTGTTATAAATGAACCATCCGTAGTCCCCTACCTGTAAGCTTGTTGAGGCGGGCTTGTTTGAAAGTGCCATATATTATTTTTAAATTTATTATAGTTTATTATGCTCCTTGTGGTATTATTATATCAATCAAAGATCCCAAGTATACAATTAGATCGTAACCATCAGGAAAAATTTCAGTACTCTTAAATAACTTAGGGTATCCTTCCAAATAGTAATTAATTTTTGCAACTCCTACTGAATCTTCACTTGGGTTTGTAATCTCAGAAGATGTTCCTATCACCTTTGCTTTTTGAGGAATGTTATTATGAATAAAATACGCATCCGTTCCCACTTGTATTCCTGTAGGAGTTGGTTTTCCGGATAATGCCATAATTTTTTATTTTGATTTATAAAATTCTTTTATTTCTTCGTCATATATATCAAACTTCTTATTCATTGTGGATTTCACCTCGCTCAGTGTTTCATAAATATGTTTATACTCTCCTCGCACTGCATCTATTTCTGTTTTGATTTCAAAAAAACCTCCTATTATAGTGCAGGCTAATATGAGAATCTTTATGAATTCCCATGTAAAATATTTTGATAGATTGCTTGTATTGTTTTCAGGCGGCACGTTTTTAAATTAATAGGTTTAATTTGTAATGAATAATGGAGAATCGTCTCTATGGAATTATTCATTCCCTGTTATAAACTTTTATCTGCATCGCTTGCAGCTATACCCGTTATTAATCCTCCGAGCCCAAGACAAATATATCCGGCGTTTTGAAGAATTTTCCCGTTAGAGCTTACCAGTGCAGTTCCCATCGCCATCAGCAATCCGCCGATGCTCGTTTTCCAGTTTTGCATTTTATTTTTCTTTTGATTTAAAAAGTTCAAATATTGTTTTAAAAACATTTGCAATTCTCTCCAGTATTCCAACCCCCTCTTTCACATCTTCAATTGTCCCCTCTTTCATTTCCTGTTCTTTCCCTGAAATTGTTTTTTCCCCGCTCATTTATTATCCTGCTTGATTTTTTTTTCTTCCAGTTCAATATATTTATTTAACAAATCAATACACCATTGTAACCCAATGAATTGATTTTTACTCTCTACTGTTTCCTGCAGTTTTATAAAATAATTTCTATCTGATACATACTGTTTATAATGAGTACTGTCCGACGACTGTCCCATGCAGAATGTACCCATAAATAAAAATATTACACTAATAAAAAATAATTTCATTTTTAAAATCCCGTTAAGACTGTTCCTAAATCTGTTGTTAAAAGCACTCCGCTTGTATTGACTGTGACTCTCCAGTAATGTCCGTTACTGTCCTTCAGCACCGTACCTTTTGATGAATCATCATGCACAAAATCTCCGCCAATCGTTTTTGCATATCCGCTTAAATCCGCCAGCATAATTTTAAGACTTCCGTTTGTTGAAGGTGATAATCCCGGAAATGAAGAATTCGCACCGCCTACCCCAAAGCAACTGAAACTTGTTCCATACACATAAACATTACTGGCACTTGGTGAGGCAAGCCCTCCTCTACCCAACCAGCTAATACCATTATTGGGACCGGCAACAACATCACTTACCGAAATAACAGTACTCGCAGTTACTTTACCATCTCTTCTTACACTGAATACACTGCTTCCGTTTAATTGCAAATCCATTAACAATGATGCGCTGCTTGAAGATGTATTTGTTACATTCATTTTAAACGCAGTCGGAATTCCTGATGTGTTCCATGTCTGACTTATATTATAAATAGAAGTTGCAGCGCTGCCTGTTAAAGAAGGGGCATTCACAACTTCGCTGCCCGTGTAAGTATTTGACTGATTCAGATATGCAACGTTTGAAAGAGTGCCGCCTGTGTTTATATCAGTTCCATTCAATAAAAATTTTGCTGTGGCATTTACAGTGTCAAATGTCTGCTTTCTTCCTATGAAAGAATTTGACTGATTCATATAAGCAACGTTTGAAAGCGTGCCGCCTGTATTTATATCAGCTCCGTTCAACAAATATTTCACCGTAGCATTTACTGTATCGAATGTCTGTTTTCTTCCTATAAAAGAATTAGACTTATCTATATATGTCAATCTGTTTGTATCTATTCCAAGTGAAGCAATTGTCGGAGGATTTAAAAGAAATACTGCCTTCGTTTTTATTTTTCCGGAATCAATTCCCATGTAGCTTACTTTATTTTCTGCCAATGAATAAAGTCCGTTATCTGTGTTACTGACTAAACGCCACGAAGTACTATCTCCCGGTAGAAGTGCAAATACAGATTCAGTCAAAATCTTTCCCCCGCTCACTCCAAAAAAGGTACTTGAGTTAGCTGCTAAAGAATATTTTCCATCATCAGTATTTGTAACCAGGCTCCACTGCGCCGATGCAGACGAACAGTAAATTAAAACGGAGAATAATGTAAAAATTCTTAAAAAATATTTTTTCATTTTTTATTTTCCTGCTCTGATGCTCCAGCGTCAGAAGGTTTTTATTTGCATTAAAATTAAATCCCTTATTGATTTCCATTCTGGAGAATCGAAATCGGAATTCATATCACTCAAACTCCAACATCTCATAAAAATCGTTTGCATATGATGCTATCAACCCTGCTTTATCAGCTCCGTTAATTATTCTTCGCGCATTAAAAAAATCCCTGCTGTTTTCTTTTATATAGTCCTGTAGTTTTTTCCCGGTGAATAATCCCCGTACCATTCCGATCTCAAGAATCATCCATGCGTAAAGTTTTTCCTGTGCCAGCTCGGGCTGAGTAATAAAATCTACACCAAGTAGTTCGCTGAACAGCATATAGTTTATTTTTCCTGTAAGCTGAACGTACCCCCTGCCCTTATATAAATTTGCCTCCTGCAGATTTTTTATTCCGAGTTTCCCTATGAGATACTTGAAATAATTCCATCCGCCTCTTTCGCAAATAGGCTGATAGCTTTCTGCAGTTTCGTGTTTCACTGTTGCAAGGATGTAAGCAAATTCGGATAAGTGATTAATCAATCTGCTTTGCTCAAATCTCTCTATTAAAAAATTTAATCCGTCAACCTGCGATTGATTCAGTTTACCAAATCTATCTCTGTATACTTTGAAAAATATTTCACGGTTTATTTTGAACATTGGATTTTTTTTAATTATTTATGAGGTTCTTCATCAGGATGAACTTCTTCTACTCTATATTCACTTATCAAAATATTATCAGTCCATACAATAGCATCATCCCAGTTATCCGCACCAACAACTTCCTTAAACTCCGGGATTGTATTTGCATTTTCCGGCATCGTAGCTCCTGTAAGAATCGCTCTTTTGAAATTAACATTGTGAATTTTTGCATTCGTAAGAACTGCGCCGGAGAAATTTGAGTTTGAAACATCTGCTCCGGTGAAATCAGTCCCTGTAAAATCCGCGCCCGAGAAATCACAGCCGGAAAGATAAGCGCTGACAAAATAACATTTATTATTTAGTGTGATTCCGTGGAAGTCCGCGTCGGCCAATGCCTTCGATACAGGAACAATTCGAAAGTTACTATCAAAGGTTGATACTGCTCCATCTGTAATTACACCGGGTAAACAAAATACATAGGACTTTGTACTTGGTGAGGCTGTATTCAATATCGCTGAAAGAGAATCACCATAATCTGCTACGTAAATTTTATTTTCATCATCTACTTCCTGCAAATATCTTAATTTTATTTTTAGTTGTTCTATCTTTTCCTGAGAATCATACTCAAGCAAGCTCTCAATTACTTCATTCAATAGAGAATCAAATTCCGTTTCTTTTGACATATTTTAGCAGTTGATTGAAGTTTAAAATTCTTAGGGCTTGTAAACTACTTCTGCGAATTTTGTATTCAATAATTTTAATCCTGCCTGGCATACTAAATCTTTTATATCTTTTAAGTTCTCTTCATCGTAAACTTCTTTCAGCTCTGCCTGTCTTCCCATGATAAATGCAAGACCGGGTCCGTAGAATGCAGCCATATTAACTTTCTGCGCTGAGGAAACTGTGATTGTAGGAACTAATCCGGAAATAAAAATCTGGAAGCCTAATAACGAGGGAACTTTACCGCTCTCTAAATAATCTCTGTTATATGAAGTCGCATTCTTCACTGTATCGATTGCAAAAAATTCATCAACTAAGTCTGCGCTTACAACAAGTACTCTGCCTGTTTGTGGAATTTTATTTTTATCCATTCTTTTCTTAAGAGCAGTTAAATCTCCCCATGCCATTGATGAGCCTGCAAAAGCTGTCTTCGTTCCTGTTTGCGCTTCAACTACAACTTCGCTATCGAACTGCTCGCCAAGAACTAATGCAGCAGAGTCAAGATATTCTTTTATAAGAATTCCGTTTGATTCCCACTGCGCAGTGATTTCATTAGCAAGCGGAACTGCATAAGGTCCTAATGCAACATTTATCAATGCTGTATCAGCTTTTGCATTTTTTCTGTCTGCATGTGTAGAAGTTGTTCCGGTCTTTTTTACTTTTGGAATTGCAAGGTCTGGAATATCAACCGAAGTTGCGCCCGCGCGAACAAGAGCATCAAAGCCCCTGTTGCAGGAATTATAAATATTTTGCTGTTCGATTAATCTCTGAACAACACTATCTGATACTAATGTTTTTGAAAATGCCATGTGTCTATATTTTTTAATTGAATAAAATTTTATCCTCCCGAATTAATAATTAATAAAAAGTAATGAATAATTTTTGAGAGGATAAATAATTATTCACTATTAATTATACATTATTAATTATTTGAAATGCTCTGATCTCATCTGCTCAAGCTCTGCTTCCGAAAATTTATTTTTTTCAATCAGCTTTGGATTGCGCAGTATCTGAGCGTAAGTTATTCTTGTACCTCTTTCATTGAAATACTTTGGATCTTTCAAATTCAAAAAGCCGTTGTTGATTTTATTTTTTTCAAACAAAGGATTTGCGGGCAGCATATCTATGTACGATTTGCATGCTTCAAAATCGCTCCCGGCAAATGTCATAAGAAAGTCTTTCTGAGAAGGAAGAATTTTTCCCGATGCAACCGCATCATTGATTAAATTCTCAGCGCGTTTCTCCGAGAATTTTTCAATTTCTTCCTCATATCTTTTTACTGCATCGCTTAAAGTGAATACTTCACTTTGCAGCGAATTAATTTTTGCCTCTGCAAATCCTGCAAGCTTCTCGATATCAATATCGGTGCCCGCCTCAATCCCTAATGACTCTGCAAACTTTGCTATAAATTCGTTTTGGATTTCGCTCACGTTTTTATTTTTTAATTTAGAATTTTTATTTCTGCTTCCTCCCGCAAAATCAATAAAACAGTCTTCACTGAAATAGATGACAGCTTCTTTATCTGTAGTTTGGAACTGCATTTCAGGAAGACCTTTAACTTGCGGAAAATTTACGAGACTGACTGCGCGGAGATATTTTCCGATGCCTTCATAGTTAGCAATTTCAATTGAAGGTCTTTTATATTTACCTTCAGTTGTAAGCTGCTTCGCCTCATCAGAGACTTTCGAAAAAGATACCCACAGCTCTTTTCCTTTTGCTATTACACTGTCTATCCAACCTAAAGCGCTGCCTTCTCTTTTGTGGTCTAAAGTCAGCGGCGCTTCATGGTAGGATGGTGAGTAGTTTGCGGCGATTTCTTTTATATCACTCTCGGTGATTTCGCCCTGCGGATATTTCCCCGCTATAAATACTTTGAATAATTTACTCATTCTTTAGTTGCTAGTTGTTAGTTACTGGTTGTTAGTTGCCGGTTGTCAGCTTTCAGTTTTTAAATCCATACTCAAGTTGTTTCTAGCAACTGAAAACTAGTTACTGAAAACTAGTTACTGAAAACTAACGTCAGCAATTTGCAAATAAATTTTTTGCAAAACTAACCAACTGCCCCCATTAGTACTAATAGGTAGAAATATTTTTTTTCTTCTTGACACAATAAATTATTTTTATCTGTCAAGCACTTTCTGAAAATAATTACCTATTAGTACTAATAAGTATGAGTGGCTAAACTTCCAATTATTCTTTTAATATATTTGCCTATGCTAAACAACATCTATCAATACTTCAAAGACTATTTAGAAGAGACTTTCCCTGATATTCATTTTGCTGAGTACAGAGGAGAGTTCAAGGAAAAATTTCCTGCAAGCTGGAACCCAAGCTTTCCATGCTGCTTAATAAAACTTAATGAGTACGCGCCGCTTGTGCGCTCATCGGCAAACGAAATAATAAAACACTCCACAGCTTTTACTTTGTATATGGGAGAGAGGAATTCACTGGGGTTTGAAATAATTCAAACTATCATTGACGGCCTTAACGGAATAAATATTCTAGCCGGTTCAGATTATTATTCCGTGCAGGTTAACTCGGTAAAATTTTTAGCAGGATTGAATTCCGTGCGCGTGCATACAATTGATGTAAGCGTTTCGTAGCAATTAACAATTAGTAATTAACAATTAACAGGTTTTAAATTAAAGCCGGTCTTTACGACTTCTTAGTGTATTTAATACATTTGGAAATTCATAATTCATAATTCATCCCGCTAAAAACGGGACTGCTAGCGCAGTAATTCAAAATTTATAATTTTAAAACATGTCTTTATCAAAAGTTCTCACTCTTCCCAATACATATTCGGAGAAGAGTAAAAAAAATAATGAGTATAAAATTTCAAAGGATTCACGAGTAATACCTTCCTCCAACATACAGAACATCTACTCGCTTTACACATCTGAGTTTTCAAACCTTGAAATCGCAAATCTAAAGTATTACCTGGAGTCTTCTCGAAAAGGTTTGAACTTCTGGAAGTCATTATTGTTCGATTACATCAGAAGAATTGATTTACGAATCTCTGCCGTCTGCCAGACAAGAAAACTTTCAGTGCTCGGCAGGAAATACTCTATTGAGTGCAGCGATGTCTCCGTAAAAGAGTTTACAGAAAAATTAATTTCAAAAATATCAGGGCTTGAAAATTTCTTCACTGATGTTGTCGAAAGCTCAATTCAAGGCTTAAGTATTTTTGAAGTAAATTATAAATTTTCCGAAGACAAAATTTTCATCGACGATTTAAGAAGAATCCAAAATCACCTGATTGTTTATGATGATTTGTGCGAAGAGTATTTAATTCTTGATGCGCTGCATACTTCTGCAATAAATCTCCGCCTTGTAAATA
>JBBRQV010000100.1:0-11730 GCA_038225955.1 Ignavibacteria bacterium
GACGGTAAGGCGCAGATTGAATTTACACATGAAGAGAAAGCAGGAGAAAAGAAAATGCAGAATAAGATTGAGCTTAAAATGAAATAATTTGATGGAGTAAGTTTTCTAATTAATCTAATTCAAAGCTTCTTTTCGGAAACGGAAAGAAGCTTTTCTGTTTCATTAAAACTTTCTTAAATTTTCAATAAGCTCTTCCATACCCTCCGTCGCCTTTTCCTCTATGTAAATTGTATTTGGCGGAGGGTAATATAAGTCCGGCTTGTTTGGGTCAATAATATATTTCACAGATTCAGAAGGAACAAACTCTATAAGACTTGCTGCAGGATAAACAACCATTGATGTTCCAATCACAATAAATATATCTGCCTGTATGCAATACTTAATTGCTTCTTCTATCATTGGCACTACTTCTCCGAACCATACTATATGCGGTCTCAACTGCGAACCCTTCTCACACTTATCACCAAAAGCTAAGTCGCTTCCGTCTATATCGTAAATTAAATTGTGATCTAATGTGCTACGCGATTTTTTTATTTCTCCATGTAAGTGAAGAATGTGCGATGAACCGCCGCGCTCATGCAAGTCGTCTATGTTTTGAGTTATTATCGTTACATCGAATTTTTCTTCAAGGGTAGCTAGTGCCCGGTGAGCAGAGTTTGGCTCTGCCTGTATGATTTGTCTTCTTCTTTGATTATAGAACTCAAGGACGAGCTCTTTATTGTTTTTCCATCCTTCCGGCGATGCAACTTCTGTGACATCATATCCCTCCCATAAACCGCCTGCATCCCTGAAAGTTGAAATTCCTGATTCAGCCGAAATACCGGCGCCTGTAAGGATTACTAATTTCTTTTTCAAATTACTATTCCGAATCTACTTCTTTGATGCCACTTCTTTTTAAATTGTGAGCTTCCTTAACATCTTCCATCTTATTATAATAATCTCTATCTGTCAAAATAAAATCATATCGCTCAAAAATATCATAAAGTTTACTTTTAAAATCTCTTCGCAGCTCAGTTCTCAGTTCAGTTGTAAAATCATCCATATCGCCACAGATAGATTTATCGACCTTATTCATATCAAATAAAATCCTGACTTCATTGTAAAGCTCAACGCCCTGAAAATCTAATATGCCCGATACGACAGTGCCTGTAAGGGAGAACGGATAATGATAATCATCAAATCTTTCCTGCATCAAGAAATAAATCATATCTCTGTACCAGCTGATAATTTCACCTCTTCGTTCAGGCTGATGCAATGCTATTTGAGATATGGCTTTTAAGATTACTTTATTAAACTCAATTGAGTTTACACCTGTCTTTAGAAATCCTTTGAGAAATTCCAAAGAGTTATTTCCAAGAGTATAAACAACTTCCCATAAAAGCTCTTTTGTATATTTCCCGCACCAATATGTAAGCGCTTCTTTTGACTGTGATAAAAATGCAAGGGAAGCAAAAAGACTCGTGTCTGAATTTATCTGTGAAAGAATAAAAAACGCATGAATAGGAAATGCGCGTTTTGCTTCGGTAAGATTAAGACTTTTGTAGTGCTCAAAGTTATCTATACTTCTAATAACAATAGTCTCCAAATCTTTTATTAAAGTCTCTCGTGGCAATTCAAGAATTTCCTGAATTACTTTCTGGTCTATTCTCATTCCATGAGAGTAGAGGGAATAAAGCTGAGGGTGGTTTAAGTTTACCTTGTTCATCCTGGATAATAAATTGAACAAAAAAACCGTAAAATTTATTAAACTTTACGGTTTCTTAAAGAAAACTATTTTAATAAATTTTACTTGTATTGTTTTACTTTTGTTAAAATAAATTGAGCCACTGCTTCTGCTTCTTTTGGTTTCAATCCCTGATTTGGCATTGCCGGATAATCAGGATTCATTTTTACCGGGTTGTAAACAAAAGCTGCAACTTTCTTCACATTATCATTATACTTAGGCAATGTTTCTTTGTAAGGAGGCCCTACAAGTTTGCTATCGAATCTATGGCATGCGGAACATTTTGCATTAAAAATATCTTCACCGCTGATGCCTGTATCTTTTACTTCTATTTTATGTGTTTTCTTTTCGTACTCTTCAGCAAGAACATGCACTTTCTGAAACTGCTCTTTTAATGCTCCATTTATTGCTGAAACATCTTTCAATGAAAAAAGAGTGAATGTTGCTATCATAAGATAAAACATAGCACCCGAATATTTAATTTCAGAATCTCTTATTAAAGCATATAAAAAATTTGCAGTAAGGAGAATTCCGACAAGAGCAAGAGCTCCGATTATAAATAATGAGGACGAAAATGCGTTATTGTGATAAGTTAGAAAACTCGCCAGAAACAAAATAGGTAATACTACAGTAGAATAGAATGCAAGTGAGCCTGCAAATCTTTTAACATAGGCCTTGTAATTATCGCTTCTGTCTTTAATTCCGCCCTGCCATCCGAAGAAATAGAATAACACTGCTATTCCTGTAAAAGCAAGGGCCGCACAGATAAAGAATAAGAAATTAATAAGAACAGGAATTGTGAACAAATATATAAACGGGGTAGCCTCTGCCCAGTCGGACGGATTTGCAATTAATGTAGTTGCACCTATAAAAAATAAAGAAGCTACAAATAAACAAACTAAGCCCCATCCACCGAAAGTAGCTTTTACTTGTTTCAATCCGGCTTCGTATTCTTTTACTTCTTCAGGAATCTGACCTTCATGTTTATCACTTTCAATTACCGATTTCAGCGAGTCAACAATTTCTTCAATATCAAAATTACTTTTATACTTATATATTAACGAGATTCCAAGATAATATAAAACCGATGAAGCTACCATCATCCCTACTACCGCTGTTTTTGTCTCATACATAAACTGCATATAAACAAACGTTGCAGATAGCACAGGGACAACTCCAAGCCCTAAACCAACTCCCTTATTGAAAATCAATTTATCCAGAATATCACAAGCAAATCTGTAATAAATTGTTCTTCTATTGTTTTTTCCTTTTCGGTTGAAATAAACTGAGAACAAAGTTCCGCCTATGGTTGCGCCCATATATGGGAAGAACAATGCAAGCGAAATAAATAAAACAAATCTTAATACCTGCAAGTGTGTTTCGTTAGCGGGTATTACAATTTCGTTAAGAAAATCCATTAAAAAATCCTTTCAAAAACTTTTATAGTATTTTTACTAATTTATCTATTGAAACCGATGTTATGATAACCAGTGTATAAATATTTATACGAACAAATGTATTAAGCAAATTTTTCTTTTCGGCGGGGGCTTTGAGAAATTTATATGATTCAAAAATAAACCATACCGATAAAGCAAAAATTAAAAAACTGGTAACATTAAAATTCAACATTCCTGATACAGGAATTAAAAGCGCAACGCTGACAGTCGGCAAAATCCAAAAGAAAGTAATTTTCTTTAGCTGAGCAGAAGAGAACTTACTTTTTAAAGTCGGGTACCCGCCTTTTTCATAATCGTCTCCATAAATCATTATTAGAATCCAGAAGTGCGGAATCTGCCACATAAACATATAAAGAGCTAGCACCCAGATATTCGGGCTTAAAATATTAGCCCCGCTTGCAACCCATCCTGCAACAGGTGGCAAAGCGCCTACTAATGCTCCGGGGATAATTGCAAATGGTGTAACCTTTTTTAACGGAGTATAAATTCCGTTATACCAGAATAATGTTACGAGCCCGACAATTAGACATTCGATGTTCGAACCTAAAAAAATTATTACACTTCCTAAAACTATTATAGTAATTGAAACAAAAAACGCTGCTCTTCTGGAAATTAATCCCGCAGGTATCGGACGATTCTTTGTTCTATCCATTAGGATATCTGAATCCGATTCCTGAACCTGATTTAACGCCGATGCGCCGCATGCTAAAAGAAAAATTCCTACAACAGGATAAATAATATCAGCACCAAGAATGAATGAGCCTGTAATAAATCCCAATGCAGTAGTAAGCGCTACAAAAAAAGTAATTTTTACTTTGCAAAGCTCTAGCAGCATTTTAACTGTCGAACTGAACGAAGCAGGAATTATATTCTCTTTAGCGATTAAAGTTTCCTTTATTAATGTTTCTTTATGTGCGTTTGCAGTTTTGATTATTTCTTTTATCTAAAATTATTTTTTTACAGAATCTTTTTTTACTGCGTCAACCGGCTTTCCTTCGTTCAGTCTCTTGATGGAATCATTCGGCGGAGGTGTAAGTCTTAACGAATCTTTGTTGTTGTTAGGATTTTGAGATTTTATTGTATCTGCCGCTAACATTGTCGGGTCGCTTGTTTTCTTTGTTGTATCAGCTGCAACAACCGGAGGTGGAACTTTCTTCACCCATTCATCAAATTTTTCAGGGGCGATAGCCATAAGCACTGCGTACATATAAGAGTGATTCATACCGCAATACTCTGCGCATGCAATATCATATCTTCCTTCGTGCTCAACATTGAACCACAATCTGTTTGTTTTACCGGGGATGGCATCTTCTTTAACTCTTTGTGACGGAATAAAAAAGCTATGGTTAACATCGTTCGACTGGATTTCCATTTTTATATTTCTTCCGGCAGGTACGTATAGTGTGTCGCATTTTTTCTTTGATTCAGGATATTCAAAAGTCCATTTCCACATCTGTCCTGTTACTTTTATAACATAAGCATCGGCAGGTATATCTCTTAAATTTTTATAGCCCATGTAGCCATAGAAGAACATAATCATTACAAGAATAGTAGGAAGAACTGTCCATGTTATTTCCAACGTAGTATTCCCGTGAATATTCTCCGCAATAGGATGTTTCTTTCTGCTGTATTTGTAACAAAAATAAACCATCGCTACAGTAATAAGAAGCAGCAGGATTATTGAACACCCGACGACAAACATCATTGTTTCATCGGTTTGTTGTATTATGTTAGGTCTCATATTAAGGAGTTCTGAAAATTAAATCAAAAAATGTTAAACCAATCATCGTTGCAAAAATCACTATGCATACTGCTATAAAAACTTTAAATATAGGAGATTCAAATTTTACGTGCATGAAGTAATTCGCAACAAGGCATGTTTTAATCGTTGCTATTAAGAGCGCAACAGTTAATGTTAACGAGCCAAGATTAATACCTGCTACTGAAACTGTAACGGCAGTCAATGCCAGCAAGCCAAAGAATACTAAAACATAAACCCCGTATCCGTGTGAATGTGCTTCGTGTTCTTCTACTTTATGTATATCTGTTTCCATTTTAAGTAAAAATTAATTTAATGCTATAAAGTTAGCTTATAATAATCTTAGTGAATTAAATAGAATAACGGGAATAAGAAAATCCAAATTATATCTACTAAGTGCCAGTATAATCCTGCGTTTTCAAGTTTCTGATAATTATCGTGTGTAAGCTTATTTTTCTGAATCATAACCATCACTGTTCCGATGAAAATCATACCTACTATAATGTGCAATCCATGCAGCCCGGTCATAACATAATATAAACCAAAGAATACAACTTCACCTTCGCTCATATCTGCAAGTGCAGGACCTTTAGGATAAATACCCAGCTCAATTTTATGTGTCCACTCAAAATATTTATTTACCATAAATGCAGCGCCGCATAGCTGTGTAAACCATAAAAATCCTAAGCACAAGCCTTTATTCTTTCTTTGAAGCGCTACAATGCCAAGCACAACAGCACAGCTGCTCGCAAGAAGAATGATAGTATTTATGGTGCCGATGTATGTATCTAAATGCTCTGCAGCAACTTTATATGCATCACTGTAGGTAAATCTATATGCGGCATAAAGAATGAACATTCCACCGAAAAGCAGAACTTCAGTGAAGAGGAATAGCCACATACCCATCTTAGAACCCATATCATCACGATGAACATGTTCTCCTACGTGAGCATGCGCTTCGTGCTCATGTTGGTGATGAATGGCAATTTCAGAATCTTGAGACATTTAAAATTTTTATTTTTCTAAATTAAAATAATCTATTTATGTATAAATTAGTGCTTCAATTGATGTTTTACTTTGGATTCAATTAATCCATCTCTGTCGTAAGGTCCTCTTGTAACAATCGGAATCTCTTCAAAATTTTCCATTGGAGGAGGTGATGGAACTGTCCACTCCAATGTTGTTGAATCCCAAGGATTGGCAGGAGCAATAGGCCCTTGTCTTAATCCTTTTAATAAATTCGCAAACATCAGCAATATACCTGAAATCATAATCCATGAACCAACGGTTGATATCACGTGATAAATCTGAAACTCAGGAAGATAATCATAATATCTTCTTGGCATTCCCAAATAACCTGCAATGAACATAGGGAAATATAAACAGTTGAAACCGATTACAAAAATTATACACGCAACCTTTGCTATTTTTTCATTGTACATCCTTCCGAACATTTTCGGGAACCAGTAATGAAGCGATGCAAAGAATAAAATACCCATTCCGCCAAACATAACGTAATGGAAGTGGGCTACTACGAAATATGTATCAGTTAAATGAATGTCTGTATTCAATGTTCCTAAAACTAAACCTGTTAATCCGCCGATTGAGAACACAAAAATAAAGCAAAGCGCATAAAGCATTGGGGCTGTAACTTCAATCGAACCTCTGTATAATGATGCTACCCAGTTGAAAACTTTTACACCGGTAGGTATAGCAACTAAGAATGTTAGAAGCGAGAAAATTACATTTGATGTATCACTTGTTCCTGCTGAGAACATGTGATGTCCCCATACTAAATAACCTACAAGCGCAATTGCAAGAGTTGACATTGCAATAGGTGTATATCCAAAAATTGGTTTTCTCGAGAACGTTGCAATTATATCCGAGACAACACCCATCGCAGGAAGAATCATAATATATACAGCCGGGTGAGAATATATCCAGAATAAATGCTGATACAATAACGGGTCGCCGCCAAGAGCAGGATCGAATACTCCGATACCAATCGTTCTTTCAAGAATAACTAAAACTAATGTAATACCAATAACAGGAGTAGCAAGCACCTGAATCCATGCTGTTCCGTAAATACCCCAGCAAAACAAAGGCATTTTAAAAAACGTCATGCCCGGAGCGCGCATTCTGTGAATCGTTGTTATAAAATTTAGACCTGTTAATATAGATGAGAAGCCAAGCACAAACGCCGCGAAAACCGTCAGCGATACGTTAGTTGTTGTCCGTAAGCTATAAGGTACATAGAATGTCCAGCCTGTATCAGCTGCACCTGTTCCTGTGAATAAAGAGAAAATTGCAATGGCGCCGCCTGCAATATATAAATACCATGAAAGTAAATTCAATCTTGGGAAGATAACGTCTTTCGCTCCGATTTGTATCGGCATAATGAAGTTACCAAACACTGCCGGAACACCCGGAATAATAAACAAGAATACCATTATAACTCCGTGAAGAGTAAATAATGTATTGTAAGTCTGAGGCTTCATTATGGTCTGCCCCGGAGTTAACATTTCCAATCTCATCAAAAAGCCGAATGTCATGGCGGTCAAAAAGAAACCGATCATAACGAGTAAATACATCAGGCCGATTCTTTTATGGTCGACTGTTAACAGCCAAGACCAAATGCCTTTGTGTTTACTTTCCTGCTTATAAAAGTCAACCAGTTTCCCTTTTTGTTCAGCCGGGACTGCAATTGAACCGTTAGCCATTTGTTTTTTCCTCTACTATTAAATTTGTCTTCTTCTTTTTGAGAAAAAGAATACTCGAAAATATTGCCAGCAATAACAAAATTCCGCCGCCTGCAACTCTTGTAACATTCAGAACATACTTCTTTGCATCGGGGCTGTAGCTAAAACAAAACTGAACAATCTTTGCTATTGAAGTTCCTGTCTTTCCTTGTGAAGCTTCCAGTATGGCAAGCTTGAAATCGAACGGGTTGAAATCCGTTCCGAATAAATATCTTGTTATCTTTCCATCGGGGGCAACTGCCATTATTGAAGCGCCATGCACGTAATCATTTCCTTCTTTCTTTACATAAAATCCTAGAGCATTACATAACCTCTCGATATTTGCGCTGTCTGCAGTCAGGAACTGCCATGCTGCCTGCGGTATTTCTCTGTGTAAAGTATTGTAGTAATTTTGTTTCTTCTCCGCAGCCATTACGTAATTTTCCTGAGGGTTGAAGCTCACTGAAATTACATTGTAATCTTTGCCGGCATCTAAATCAACTTTATCTATTACATCTGCAAGACCGTTTGAAAGCGGACTGCATATTCCGGGACAACGGAAATATATTAAAGAAATTATTGTTGGTTTTCCGTTTATGTATTCTTTCAAAGGGTGCGGCACGCCTTTTTCGTCAAACAGAACAATATCCTGTGGAACTATCTGACCTGTTTTTTCATCGATGCCGACTTCTTTTTTTGTAGTACCTGTATTGCTTTCATCAGCTTTAACAACAACTACATTTAACAACGAAACTAATAAAAGCAAACATAGAATGTTTACTTTTTTCATAAATCCTTTTCTTAAACTTTTATTGTGCTAAAAACATTTTTAAGGTAAGAGTAGAGCTGATTCCATTCATCATCGGATAAATTTGCTACTTCAGTTTTAAATCCTCCGCTATACGGGTCGCTCATAATCAATTTAACCAAATCGTTTTTATTATCATTCCATTTCATATTATCAGCAAGGAAGTTCACTGCCCTATCCTGATTTCTTACTTTATTCTTAAATAATATTGCGCCTGCATCTGTTGTATTTGCAGAAATATCCGAATTTAATTTTGTGATTAAACTGTCTCTGTTCTTCCCATCACTAAGCATCTTTTTTATCGCATCTGGAATTGTAATCGTGTTGGGCTGCTTTACACCTGCCATTAAGCTATATGTCGCATCTAATTTTTTCAGTGAGTCAGCAATTATCGGAGGATAAGCAGGATTCAAAGTTCTAAGGAAACTTATAATTGCAATTCTATCTTCCGGCGGAATATTAGCATAGCTTGCCATTCCTCTTGCAGTAATGCCTTCCTGCAAAGTCTTGTACATATTCTGAAACTGTGGACCGTTAGTCCATCCTGATAACTCGTGGAAATTTCTTGGCTTCGGATTCAAAGTAGCTCCGGCAGGACCGTCACCTTTTCCGTCAGGACCGTGGCACGGCGAACAGGTTGTTGAAAATAAAGTCTTTCCTTTTTCAATTTGGGTTGGATTAGGAATTGATTCTTTGAATACATCAACAGGAGCAGAGATGCTGCCTTTCTTCACATTAAGGTCAAGCATAAAAGCCTGAGCGGAATCCAATTGCTTTGGCAGCAAATTCTTTGAATTCATCGTAATGAAATCAATGTTCTTAAAGTAAACATACCCTGCAGTGATAATCGCAATAATTACGAATATGTATATCACTCCATAAAACGGAAGCGAACTTTTTAACGTTGGTGAATAATCTGAATTGTTATCTTGTTCCATATATTAAACTTGTTCTTTCTTATAATGAACTTATATAAAAATTATAATGTGAAATTCAAACCTGCTTCAAGTTTCGGATCTCCGACAGGTGTTAAGTTTTCTTTTCCTGATTTCATTGCAAATACAATCATCACTAATCCCGGAGCGAATAATAACATACCAAGCTCTTGCCATCCGAATACCGGCCCGCCGTTGCTATATGAAGGCATTATCAGCCAGTATAAATCAAGCATGTGAGCAAGCACCATCCATACACTCATTACTTTAAGAAGCTTTAAGTTTACCTTTGTACTTCTTGGCATCAAAACTAAGAACGGAATTACAAAGTGACAGAATAATAACGCCATCGATACGTACTGCCATCCGTTCTGCCATCTCATCATGTACCAGTAAGTTTCTTCAGGAATATCTGCGTACCAAATTAAAATATATTGTGAGAATGCAATGTAACCCCAGAAGATATTGAAACCGAAGAGCAATGTGCCGAGTGAATAGAACTGGTCATTACCTACCCGTGGATTTAAGTTTCCGTTTTCTTTTAATAAGATTGAAATGAAAGTTACGATTGCAAGTCCGCAAACCATTGTGCCTGCAAAGTAATAAACGCCGTACATTGTAGAGTACCAGTGAGGTTCAAGGCTCATCATCCAGTCGATTGCTGCCATTGTTAATGAAACGAAAAACAAAGGGGCAAATATTACAGATAGTTTTATATTTTTTCTTGTTAAGGTTGGGTCTTTTGAAATATCCTGCTTCTTTGAATTTTTTGTAAAAAAGAAATAAAATAAAGACCACACAATTAAACAAAACGCAACTCTTATCAGAAAGAAATTCACATTCAGATAAGATTTTTTTGCTGTCAGGATTTCATCTTTAGCAACAATATCGGCATGAGTCCAGTGATATAAATCGTGCATAGAAAATAAAAGCGGCACTACTAAAATTATTAACAGAGGAATAATCGCTGCAATGAACTCGCAGACTCTTCTGAAAGGAACACTCCATGTTGCGCCAACAAGGTACTCTAAGGCAGTAAGTAAAAGTCCGCCAAGACCTACGCTTGTTAAGAACATATATATCCAGAGATAATCAAAAGCTCCTCTTTTGAAATTCGTCAAAAACGAAACTACGATTATCAGCAAACCTACGCCCGTCAGTAAGTAACCGAGCTTAGAAACTTTATCAGAAATTGGTTTATTAATTGTGTCCAATGTTAAAAATTTTATTTAATATTTTCTAGTATCTCTAAGACTTTTTTTAAAACCTGTAAGTATTCAGGTAACTTTTTGTGTTTTACTTCAAAATCTTTTTGTGAATAAGCATGACTTAAATAATTTCTATCCTCAATCATTTTGAAGAGTATTAAATAATTTTCCTCATCAATATCCCGGATGTTCAAAAACTCTTTAATCGCAAGCTTTGGGGAGTTCTTCACTATTCCATGAAACTCTAACAAATAAAGTCGTAGCAACTTCCATAACAAGTCAATTGAAAATTCAAATTTTTGAATTTGGCCACTCATAAGCAAGTCTCTCACATATTCGTCAAAACCGGATAAATCTATTTTCATAGAATTATCAAAATTTTCTAACGCATCTTTATAAGAACTTAGTTTATCTCTATATTGCTTGGCTTGTTCCAAATTTCAATTTTGCTTGAGTAAACACTTTTTTTAAATTTATCATCCACTCTTGAAAAATCTCTTATGTCATATCTATATGGGACTACGGACTCATCTAATTGTTCACTAATTTCTCCTATACTTCTAGAAGATACTGCCTCTTTCCCCAATATCCCGATATCAACATCTCCAAACGGATAATCCCTATCTACAGCTGAGCCAAACAAAAAAACTGCGTATTTATCTGTATCTATATTTGAAAGAACTATCTTCTTTAATTCCGTAAACCACTCATCAATATATTCTCTTCGTGATTTCATTTTATCTTAAAAAATCAATTATGGTAAATCTGTATCTTTTGCGTTCTCTGCTCTTTGCAGTACTCTAATATAATTTACAATTGCCCATCTGTCTTCTCTTGAAACCTGCTTTGCATAGCTTGGCATTACATTCTGTCCGTTTGTCATTACGTTGTAAATATTTCCGTCAGCCCACTCTGTAACTTTCTTTGAGTGAAGTGTCGGCGGAGAAGGAAACTGACCGTTCAATCTGCTATCGCCTGCACCAAAATATCCATGGCAAGGACTGCAATAAGTATTGAACTGTTTCTTTCCTCTTGCAATATAAAATTCATTCATTGGAACAGGATTTGATAAAAGCTTTACAACTGAATCAGGCATTCCTGC
>JBBRQV010000101.1:0-11648 GCA_038225955.1 Ignavibacteria bacterium
ACTCATTAGACAAATTTTCAAAATCATAAACAAGAAAGGGCGCAATTGCTCCCTTTCTTTGAATAAATAAAAATAAATTTTTAAGATCAAATATTATTTTACAAGTATCATTTTCTTAGTCATTACGTTTCCCGCAGTTTCAAGTGTGTAGTAATAAACTCCCGATGAGAAAGAAGATGCATCGAATTTTATACTGTAAGAACCTGCATTTTTATATCCGTTAACTAAAGTATTAACCTGCTTGCCTGACTGGTCATAAACTTTCATCAGAACAGCACCGGCATTTTTAATATCATATTTTATTTCTGTAGATGGATTGAACGGATTCGGATAGTTCTGATATAAATCAAACTTTGTCGGAATGCCCGGCAATGTCTGCTCGCTTACATTTGTAATTACATTGTAAGAAATAGTCATTTTCAATAAAGCACTGCACTCCATAGCAACAAGATAGCCTCTTTCAGGAGTAATTATACCTGCTCCGCAGCCGCCTGAAGGCATATTGTATTCAGTCCATGTAGTACCGCTGTTTGTTGATAATGAAGAACCTTGTCCGTAGTTTCCTGTTAGAATAAGTGTAGGGTCTTCATGGCAAATATCTGAACCCCATCCGGCGAAACTCGTTGATTGAATAGGTGCCCAATTCGTTCCTGCGTTTACAGTTTTATATCTATTGGCTGTGCTCCAGTTCGTAGCAAATGTTAGATTTGTATCAAACTGAGTGTTGCACATTGAGGGAATTTCACTTGCACCGCTTGGATTTGTAAATACTTTTAGCCAGTTAAGTCCACCGTTCGTTGATTTAAAAATATCTGCAACTCCGCTTCCTGTAATACCATCTGCTAATAAAATGTTATTTGAATTTCCCCATTGAACTACTATATCACACGGACTTCTGAAAGGATATGCTCCGCTGATTTCTGTAAATGTTGCGCCGTTATTTGTTGATTTCCAGAAACCGCCGTTATCAGGTGCATAATAAAATACTCCCGGTGTATTTTGGTCCATTTCTAAAGGCATACCATAGCTGCTGAAATTTAAAGATAAAATAGTTGTCCATGTTGCGCCGTAGTCTGTACTTCTTACAACTTTATCTGTTGGTGAAGCTTCAATAGCGCACATTAATACATTTGTATCCAAAGTGCTTACATAGAAAGAGTGTGCTACACCTACAGAACCTGTGGAAGAACCAACTGTTCCGAAATTTGTCCATGTCTCTGCTCTATCCATGCTTCTGTACATATTTTTTCCGTATACAACATAGAGTTCATCTCTGTTATTTGGATTCATACAAAGGTTATTTCCAATACCGCCTGAACCGGAAAGTTTCGATACCCATGAAATAGTTTTCGTTGCGCCGGCAGAAAATTCCCATGTTGCCCCGTAATTTGTAGTCATAATTATAGCATCTGTAAGATTGCTGCATGCAAAAGTCTTTGTAGAAAGACCCGGTCTTTTTAAAGCTACTATATTTGCCATCAAAGGATTCACTTCAAAGTTTGGGAAGAACTGCGCACCGGGTCCGATATTATTTCTAATGAATCCTCCACCACCTGCTATGTGTATACTGAAAGTAGAAAATCCGTCGATACATTTAATATCACTTTGAGTCTTTAAATCCCAGATTTGTGGAGATGTTAAGGATGGAACTGTACCATGTAAAAATACTCCCCACTGTCCGCCAACATAATAATCCTGCTGAATAATTGATACTGTCAGCAAGTTTCTTGTAGTTCCTGACGAGATGGAAGTCCAGTTATTTCCACCGTTAGATGTTTTATAGACAACTCCATTATTGCCTACTGTAATATAATTAGGAGCGCTGCCGGCAATTGAATTAAGCTTTACTGTACCGAGTATGCCTGAGTTTTTTAAAGTCCAGGTAATACCAAAATCTGTTGACTTATAAACACTTCCGTTATCACCGCAAATCATTGCATCATCGAAACCATTGAACTTGCAGCAATTAATTGAAGTTGCAGGAGTCGTGTAAACAATAGTTTCACCTGTCTGAGTATTTATACTTGTTACTTTTCCGTTATTACTTGCAACCATAACAAATATACCAACAGTAGCTGCGCTTACATAATTTGAAGTTCCCAATGTTGTTCTGGACCATGTCGAGCCGGCATTTGTTGATTTCAAAACCTTTCCACTATTACCAAAGGCGTATATATTATTTGAATCTAACGTAACTAAGTCATTCAATCCCTGGGAGTAGGAATTGCTGACGAAAATTATTAAAATTAATACGGTGAATAAAAAAGCGAAATACTTTTTCATAGAGTTTTTTCGATTTAATTTAGTTTTTTATAAATAATTTTTTATCTACGGGAACGACAAATTGAGTTTTGTCTCTAGGGAGCCGGAATTACTTTACTTTTTTCGTTTAACAAATTTATACAAACTCTTTTGATAAATCAACATTAAATATTGTATGTCGGGATTGAGGCAAGCAAATTTAATTCTATAAGGTATTGATTACTCTAGTTTCGCAGTCTGATTTTTTTCGTCCAGGTTGCCGTAAAAGACATCCCACATTAGTACCTCAGTGTCACCAATCTCATTCATTGGGCTGCCTGCGCTGATTGCAAGAGCATCTTCTATATTATCTGCAGTTATTAAAGTCAGCCCGCCAGTGTGGTTTTCAAATCCCCCGCCACCGCAGGCAACAAGTTTTCCTTTAGCGAAAATCTCTTTCAGCCATAGCATTAATCTTGGAATTCTATCGTCAAACTCCTGCGGATTAAATGTGTCATCAGTCTCATGAGACTTCCATATTAAAGCATATACAACTTTGAAAGGTCTTTGCTCTTCTGCCATATTATAAATTTTACTTTGTTTGAGATGTGGAAAATTGCAATACTCCATTTTAAAATGAAACTACTAACAAACTATATTTTTTTATCGGTTAAATTTTAATAACTTTATTATTGTTACAAAACGTAGGTAGAAACTGTAACAAAACTCATCTCATTTTGAAAAAAGTATTTATAGTATTACTATTAGGGCTTGTATTAAACTCAGCTTTACCCGCTGATTACCCAATTGTATTCGTATCCCGCAATATGATGAGCGGAGGTAACGTATTGTTCCCTCAGGCAACTTTAATTCCCGGCATGGGACCATTCGGAAGATTCGCCATAGTAGGCGGCAGCTTAATGATTCGTGAAGCTAACGGAAATCTAATCACATTAATAGACAGCACAAAAAATTTTAACGGAATAAAATTAGTTGACGTTCAGCAGCCCTCAGTAAGCTACGATGGTAATAAAATTATTTTTGCAGGTGTGGAGAGTAGAGACAGCCAATGGAGAATTTATGAAATAAGAAAAGACGGAAACAGTTTTAAGAAAATTACTACTTCAGATAGAAATATTAGCCTTGATCAGTTCGGCCCAGCCGCGAGCAAGTTTTTGACTTACGATGATATTGACCCTGTTTATCTTCCCGACGGCAGAATTGTATTTGCATCCACGCGCTACCCTACATTATCAATGAAAGGCTTTCCAGCTACAAATTTATTTATTACTGATACACTCAGCAGTTTTATAAAGAGAGTTACTTCAGAAAGAAACGGCGCAGAAAAACCTTCTATTGACCCTGTTGGCGGACGTATTATTTACTCACGCTGGTGGCAGAATGTGGACAGACCGAGCAACTTGACTCAAAGTCATCTTACAAGAGAAGATGCGTTGGCAATGACTTCTGACTTTGGAAATGTGTGGCAGATTGCAAGCTGTATTACGGATGCTGATGAATTAAAATTTTATGCAGGTGACCCGCAGAAAAGAATTACATTAAATAACTACAGAGGCAGAGTTACTTCCACAGGAGCATTGCTTACCGTTTTCACTCCCGACAGGTCAATGACAATGACGAGCGGAAGCCCCGGAATAAGAATTACAAACAAAGGACTTTCATATTATACATCACTTGTAGGTGTCGATACTGCAACTGCTTTGTACAACCCAACTTCTACTTACACCTATGCAGGACCTTATGCCACTGACCCGATTGAACTGCCAGATGGCCGTATTCTTTTTGCCTATGCAATTTCTCCGATAAACTCAGATTTCGGCTTATATACATATAACTTAAGCTCCGGCAGCATAAGTCCTTTCTTTGATATACCTGGAAAGCTGGACTTGAATCCTGAAGTGCTGAGTTCGCGTCCTATTCCTCCTTACAGATTAGGTACAGATGACTATGATACAAGTCACGTGCCGCCAACTACTGACCCAAATACTTTTTATCAGGGAGGTCTATTCAGATTTGATTGCTTGAATGTTTTCGCAAATGCTCCTGTAGATATGCCCATAGATGATGCGCCGCCAATAAAAAAACATGCTAAGTTTCAGTTCTTTTTAAATTTCCAGAGACAAGACCCAAACGGTCTTGACTACCCAATTTTATTCAGAGAAATTGATTTGGATTTTGACGGGAAAATTGCGCAAGGTGATATGCCTTCTAATGTATCAATGTTCGAGCAGATTGTAGATAGCAACGGAAAAGTTTTAGTAAACCCTAAAGGAAATATTGCTCACGTAATGGGGCTCAACTTCGGTGCCCAAGGCTCCGGCACAAAATGCGTAGGGTGCCATGCAGGGCATACTCAAATTTCCGTATCCCCTTCAATAACTGAAGGCGGATTTACGAACCTCTCTACATCAGCAACCGTTACATCCAGCAGCACATTGAATAACGATGTTAGCTATCGCGGGCAAAATATTGTAGATAGAAAAGCAAAAAATACAAGCTTGAACGTAAACTGGATTGCAAATGGCAGTGATAATCAATTTGTAGATTTGAAGTGGGAGATACCTATTGAAACAAGAAGACTGAAGCTTTATAATATTCTTGAAAATTTTATAACGAGCACGGATATACGGGTACAGGATTGTGAAATATATATGTATTATAAAGGCAGTGAAGCAGGCCATATTTATTCTACAGGGCCGATAAGCTCGGACGGTACTTTGATTACTTTAAATCCGATTGTACGAATGGACAGAATGAAAATTATAGTTAAAAATTTCTCAGGCAAAATTATGAATAAAAGTGTTGCCGGACTTGCAGAGGTGGAAGTGAACTCGCGCATATCATACGATGAACCGCCACCGCCTGACCCAAATCCGATTTCATATTATCTGAATCAGAATTATCCTAATCCATTCAATCCTTCAACAAAGATTATCTTTAGTCTAGCGAGACCTGAATCTGCAAGATTAGAAATTTTTGATATCACAGGCCGCTCAGTTGCATTATTAATAAGCGGAGAAATAACCGAAGGCGAGCATACAATGGAGTTTGCGCCAAGTGCAAACTTCCCTTCAGGAATTTATTTTTACAGGTTATCAACATTAAGATTTTCAAAGTCAAAGAAGATGCTATATGTGAAGTAGTCATTTAGAATTAAGTAAAAAGTAGTAAGTAGTAAGTATTGCCTGCTATATTATTACAAAAATTTTAAAAATCATTTTTAATGCTTTTTACATAGGAAAGTAAAAGTACTTTCTACATTCTACTTTATACCTGTTACTAATTTCCCCCTTAATACTTACCTCTATTCGTGCTATTTTTGTAGATGCAAATTCAAAAACCGCGCGGTACGTACGATTTAATTCCATCTGACGTTGTAAAAAGAAAATTTGTTGAAGAAACTGCGAGAAAAGTTTTCTCCAATTTCAATTTTAATGAAATCCGCACGCCCACTTTTGAGAATACTTCTTTATTCAAAAGAGGTATCGGCGAAGAGACCGATATTGTATCGAAGGAAATGTATTCTTTCAATGAAGGAGAATTTACATTAAAGCCCGAGATGACTGCATCCGTAATACGCGCCTATCTGGAAAATAGTTTATATAACGAGTCCCCTCTGCAAAAACTGTATTACATATCAAATATGTTCCGAGCAGAGCGTCCTCAGAAAGGACGTTATCGTGAATTTTCTCAATTCGGAGCAGAAGCAATCGGCAGCGGAGATTACTCAATTGATGTTGAAATGATTACGCTTGCAGATTCAATTTTAAAATCACTGGGACTAAAAGACTATACCATAACACTTAATACATTAGGAACGATTGAAGAAAGAAAAGTTTACCTTGAAAAGCTGAAAGAATATTTTAAACCATACGAAGGAAGCTTATCTGAAACAAGCAAAATACGATTAGAAAAAAATCCTTTACGAATACTTGATACAAAGAATCCTGAAGAGAGAAAAATACTTGAAGGCGCACCCATTCTATACGATTACTTAAGCGATGAAAGTAAAAATCATTTTCAAAATATTTTAACTTCGTTAGATAATCTAAAAATAAAATACGTAGTTGATTATAAACTTGTCCGCGGACTTGATTACTATACTTCAACTGCATTTGAATTTATTTCGGCAGACCTTGGCGCACAAAGTACAATTCTTGGCGGCGGAAGATACGATGTGCTTGTAGAAATGCTGGGCGGAAAACCTACCCCCGCAATTGGCTTTGCTGCAGGTATTGAAAGAATTTTAATTTTACTCGAAGAGAAAGCAAAAGCAGGGACGTTCAATTTTCCTAATGACAGCAGATTAAATTTATACATTGTCAATGCCGGATTGCAAGATAATTTTAAGATTCAGAAGATGCTTTTGGATTTAAGAGCGCTTGGAATAAAATGTGATTCGGATTTTCTATCGCGCAGCGTAAAATCACAGATGAAAGAAGCGAACAAACTGGGCGCAGAATATGTTATAGTAGTTGGTGAGACTGAACTGGCTTCGCTAAAATGTAAAATGAAACGAATGGCAGACAGCAAAGAAATTGATGCAGACCTTAACAGGCTTTATGATGACGTTCTTCTGTTTGAAGAAATTTTACTAAAACAATCAAAGCAATCATAGGAATAAAATGCGCACTAAGCAGGTAAGACCCGAGAAAAAAGAATTTGAATACGAGTTAACAATTTCAAAAGAGTACGATAGTCTTAAGGAGAAATATTTTGTTCAGTTTGAGTTTGTGACTACTAAAGAATTCATGAACTTCCAATACAAAGTAGTCGTATATGAAAAAATAGATATGGCTAAGAATAAAATTGAGTTTAATATTGAAGGGCTCTCCGCTCCGATTTTATCACTGTCACAGACAGGCATTGCAAGCTATAAGTATAAGCTTTATGATTTTAATTCAAAAGAGTACGAGCTAGTGCTTTTAAATCATGCAAAAAGAAAAAATCTCTACAAGTTCAAAGTACTTAGAAAAAACATTAACATTTTGAAAGCTCCTGCTTCGAATAAATTTATTAAAGTAAACACTGCATAAAATTGTATCCAAAATTATTTCAAATAGGTCCCGTACCTGTATACAGTTACGGACTGATGTTAGGCATTGCGTTTTTAGTCGGCAACTGGCTCTTCGGAAAAGAATTAAAGCGCAGAGGCTACGATGAAAACACAGGTGTTATTATAGTTATGCTTGCTCTTGTAGGCGGAATTATCGGAGCAAAATTATTTTATATACTGGAAGACTGGAACTTCGGCACAGGCCAGCCGCTGCTTACATATTTTAAGCCCGATATTTTATTTTCCTCTTCAGGCTTAACATTTTTCGGAGGTTTAGTACTATCGTTCATTCTTATATTTGTTTACTGTAAAGTAAAACGTCTTCCGTTTTTAAGTATCTTAGATATGATGTCTTCCGGAACAATTTTAGGTTATGGAATTGCACGCATAGGCTGCCAGCTTGCAGGCGACGGTGACTATGGAATTGTAATTCCACATAATTCATTCTGGCACTTTATCGGTATGAGTTATACAAACGGAACCGTGCCAACTCCCCCGGGAGTTTTAGTGCACCCGACTCCCATTTACGAAACGATTGTCGCTTTCTTTATATTTTTATATCTGTGGAAGAACAGAGCTAAGTATACTGTACCCGGAACATTATTTTATTTATACCTGATATTAGCAGGAGTTGAAAGATTTTTAGTTGAGATAATAAGAGTTAACCCAAAAGTTATTTATGGTTTAAGCCAGGCTCAGTTAATTGCAATATTTATGATAGTGGTCGGTATTATTATGTTCATGAGAAATAAAGTGAAAGAAAAAGAATTAGAAAAAACAGCTTTGGGGCATACGGAGTAAAGCACTCTGCAAAATAGGAATGCATTTTTTCATCCATAAATGTATTGTTTAATTTGCAGATAATCTCTATATTATAGATTATTCTTTAAATTTTATATAAGCAACAATGAAACGTACTTTTCAACCAAGCAACAGAAAAAGAAAAAATAAACATGGATTCCGTGAAAGAATGGAAACAAAAAACGGAAGAAAAGTTCTTGCAAGAAGAAGAGCTAAGGGCAGAAAAAAACTTACAGTCAGCGACGAATACAACAGAAGCGTATAAAACTTCTTTTTTTGCTGATAATAAGCTTCCTAAGTCAGGAATTATCAGAGGTCACGAATCGTTTTCCAAAATATTTGAATCTTCAGAGAAAACTAATTGTGGTTTATTAAGAGCCTATTATAAAGTAATTCTCAGCGAAAATAATACAAATCTTAACAGCCCGTCACTTTCCATAAAGGCGGGCTTTGTTGTTACTAAGAAAAAAATTAAGAAGGCAGTTTTCCGTAACAGGATAAAGCGTCTCCTTAGAGAATCTTACAGACTGGAAAAAACAATAATTCCACAGAACGCTTTAGCAGGCAGCTATGAAATTATTTTTACACTCTCGGATTCAGGCTACGATAATTTTAGAGAAGACAATATGAACATTATACCGGTACGAAAAGATATGAATAAGCTGCTGCTGAAAATTTTTAAGCAAAATATTTTTAAAAGTATTTAAGCTTCCCTTTGAAAATTATATTCATTTATTTAATAAAGTTCTACCAAAGATTTATCTCTCCGCTTTTTCCGCCGTCGTGCAGATTTTATCCAACATGTTCACAGTACAGTCTCGAAGCTTTCCAGCAATTCGGAGTTTTCAAAGGTTTTTATTTATCAGTTAAACGAATTTTAAAGTGCAATCCTTTTTTCAGAGGCGGGTTTGACCCGATTCCGAATAAAGGCTGCCATCACAAACATTAAACATTAAATTTTTTTTATATAATACAACATGGATAGAAGGTCTATAATAGGTTTTGTTTTAATCGGAGTAGTTTTGATGTTCTGGCTATACTGGAATACATCTAAAACTCCCCCGCCCCAGCCAAAGAAACAGGACTCAGTGAAAGTTGAATCGAAACAGAATCAGAATATTGATACAGGCTCTAATAAATCTAAAACACCCGGAACAAATACTACTTCTACAAAAGAATCCCAAAAAGATTCTATATCAAGCTCGCTTGGAAATATTTTTTCAAAAAGCTCGACACTCGGTTCTAACGATTCGTTAAATACCAAGCCTGCAGCAGAAAAAATAATTCAAATTGAAAATAAGAAAGTATCTCTTGAGTTTACCAACTACGGTGGAACGGTAAGAAAATTTACTATAAAAGATTTTCAGAACTGGGATAAAAGCCCTGTTCAATTAATCAATTGGAAAAAAGGCAAAGAGCTTCATTTAGTTTTCACTTCAAAAGATGGAAAACAAATCAGCACGGCTAACTTGGTCTTCGAAGCTGATTATAAAGAATGGGATAAGATTAATATTGAAGATAATAAAGATTTCGTTCTAAAATATACTTTAAACATTACTCCCGACGGCTCACAAAAAATTGTAAAGACTTATACATTTAAACAGGACTCGTATGAATTCGATGTGAACTATGAATTATTCAACAGCGATAAATTTATCTCAGGCTCAAAGTATCAGGTTACATGGGAAACTTCCCTCAACCTGACTGAAAACCGAAGCGATGACGAAGCAACTTTTGCAGAAGCATTTGCTTTAATGGGTAACGATATTGAACAGCTCGATGCAACGAAATTTGACGAGCCCTATAAAGCAGATTTCACAGGAAGTACAAAATACGTAGCAAGCAGAAATAAATATTTCGGTGTTTATATTATTCCTGACGGTGCGCCCGGAGACGGAGCATATTTAACAGGCTCACGCGAGCATCTTGTTGATAACGGTGTTAAGGAAAATTATTCCATCGCTGTCAAAAAAGATATTAAAGCCGATAACTATGAAAAAGCTTCCTTCAGAATTTTAGTTACTCCCTTAGAATACGGAATTTTAAAAGCATACGGACTCGATTTAGAAAAATCTTTACGCTTCACTTTAGATTTTATCGTTCGCCCGATTGCTCAATATTTAATTATTCCGTTCTTTACATTTTTACACAGTTTTATTCCTAACTACGGACTTGTGATTATTATTTTTGCGATTGTATTGAAGGTTCTTTTGAATCCTCTTACAAAATCGCAGATGAAATCCATGAAAAAGATGGGTACGCTTAGTCCGAAGATGACTGCCATCCGCGAAAAACATAAAGATGATCCTGTAAAAGCTAATCAGCAGATTATGAAGCTTTACAAGGAGGAGAAGATAAATCCCGCCGGCGGATGCTTGCCTATGCTGCTGCAGCTTCCGATTCTTTATGCTTTGTTCGGAGTGTTCCGTTCGACGATTGAATTAAGAGGCGCGCCTTTCATCTGGTGGATTCATGATTTAGCTGCACCGGATATAGTTTTAAATCTTCCGTTCACAATTCCTCTATTTGGAATTCACGCAATCTCGGGACTTGCAACACTGATGGGTATTACAATGTTCATTCAACAAAAAATGACAGTTACAGATCCTAAGCAAAAAGCTTTGGTTTATGTAATGCCTATAATGATGACGCTGTTATTTTTCAGTTTCCCATCGGGATTGAATTTATATTATTTCACATTCAACTTGCTTTCAATTATTCAGCAGTACTATACGAATAAAAAAGATAAGGAGAAAGCAAACGAAGTAACTGTTGTGCAAGGCGGAAAAACACCTTCTAGAAAATAGAAGTCAAAAACAGATAGAAAAAGTAAAACAGTTCTTTTTATAGATGGATATAAATCCAAGAAATATTTTAGTTGTACAAATTGGAAAATTAGGGGATATGGTGCTAACCAATCCCCTTTTTTACGAGTTGAAGAGATTATTCCCGAGTGCTTCCCTTAAAGTTCTGGCAAGTGAAGTAAATCTGGAATTTGTCTCATCACTGAAAGTTGTTGACGAAGTTATCGTTTATAAGAAAAATATTTTTAAGGACCTTTTTCTTGCAAGCAAACTGAAGAAGCAAAATTTCGATTTGTGGATAGACCCAAAAGATGGTCACTCACGAACGACATCTGCATTATTGAAAGTCGCGCGACCCAAATTATCCTTAGGATACAATCACGAAGAGAAAGTTTTCGATGTGGACTTGAAAGACTTTGTAAAAGGCAAACATGCTGTCGATTTGGCATTAGCTCCAATATATTATTTTGGCAAAGAGCCTGTTCATCTTAAGCCGGTTCTAAACGATTTCCTTGAAGATACTTCTTCAAGAAAACCAATTGATGTTGTGATAAATGTATCGTCGGGAAATCCCTCACGATACTTGCCACTTGAGAAATGGATAGCCATTCTCTCAGCAATAATTCATAAACATCCGTCTCTTAAAATCAGAATAGTGGGAATAAGAGTGGATAGCAAGCTTATTGCAGATATTCACAATACTTTTAAATCAGAATACATAACTC
>JBBRQV010000102.1:0-11487 GCA_038225955.1 Ignavibacteria bacterium
AAACGTTTCGCTTATTTTAAATAAACCAACTCAGGTTCCTTCACTGGGATATACGCTTACTTACGTTGGTGCTGAACCTTTTGAAGACCCAAATAATAAAACAGATACAAAGTATCACTTCAATGTAATTGTTGAAAAAGACGGTAAGCAAATGACTATGCAGCCGATAATGTACTTTAGCCAGTTCTCAAACGGCGTGATGAAAAATCCTGACATTGCAAATTTCCCGACTAAAGATTTATATCTTTCTCCTATGGGATTGGAGCAGCCTTCACAGTTCAGCGAAAAAGATTTGCATGAAATGAAGAAAGGCGAAGAAGTTAAAGTCGGTGATATGAAGGTACAGTTCGTTGATTTTGATTTTGGCGGCATAGAGCAAGGCGGTAAAGAAATGCAATCAGGAAATTTTACAATCGGGGCAACTTTAAAAGTTACTGATAGTAAGTTCACTGAAACTGTTTCACCAAAAGTGAAGTACGTAGACGGAAATCCTGAATATACTCCTGCTATGATGACAGACAATCCAAACTATCAGTTCTTCTTTACGAAAATGAATGTGCAGGGAGATGCAAAAGCATCTATTGCAATCGTTGATAAGAGAAACACTGAGAAAAAAGAAGGCGTTACAGAAGAAACATTAGTTTTAACTGCATCAATAAAACCATTCATAAATGTTTTATGGGCAGGTACCGCTATAATGGTTATAGGCTTTGTAGTTTCAATCTTCAGAAGAAGAAAAGAACTGCGCAGTTAATTACGGACAAAAATTAATTTTATACAATCAAAGGTTTTCCTGTCTCAGGAAAACCTTTTTTATTTAGTTCGATTGATTAGACTCAACATTTTTTTTACCCGAAGTATTAGCTGCTATCCAGTACAGAATTGTAAATGCCGATACGAAGTATGGAAATATTCCGTAGAGAGTATCGGAGTTAGAGTGCGAGTGCCTGTCTATTGCAAGAAAGACAGTGGTGCAAAAGCCAAAGGTAACAAGATAAAGTATTACTCCAATTAAAGATATAGGGACAAAAACTACCCCCAATTTTTTAAACCAATTGAGATTCATATTGTTTTTTTTAATTTTATTTGTTGACCTTCTTATTCATTGAACTTCCTGTCCTTCCAGTTCCACCATTTTAGTTTTTCTTTGTCGTGCTTTTTAGTCGATGCAAAGTAAACAGCGCATCTGAAAGTATATAGAACGCAAATATCATGTGTAGCTCCGGTAGCTTTGTTCAGTTTCTCATAAAGCTTCCTCGGATTTTTATTTTCCAATTCTTTTATCCTTTTAATTCCTATTCCATATAAATCGTTAGCCACAGAAATTCCTACACCTGGTATTTGCATCAGCTCCTTTATGGATTCTTTATAGGTCATTTAAATAAATTTATTGATTTAATGATTTCTTGATTAATCTTTCCAAAGCAGTTAAATGCTCTTCAAAAGCTTTCTTACCTTTTTCAGTTAACGAGTAATTTGTTTTTGTTTTCTTGCCTATAAAACCTTTTTTAACCTTAATATATTTTTCTTTTTCAAGCGCGTTAATGTGGCTTGCAAGGTTTCCGTCAGTAAGACTCATCATTTCTTTCAGCGTATTAAAATCCAATGATTCATTTACGGAAAGCAGAGACATCACGCCAAGCCGAACCCTGCTTTCAAGTAATTTATCGAGACCGTTAATTATATCTTTCATTCTTCTTCTGCCGGGCTATCATATTTAAAATGCAAAATTAATCCATATATAATATGTAATACTCCAAAACCTAGAAAGAAAAAAAACAACGCGTAAACAGGCATAAGGCAAAGAATAAAACCTAAAATGATTTCCAGTATTCCCAAGTTTCTAATAGTATTAAATGAAAATTTGCTGATGTTTATTAACGCAAGACCGTAAAATATCAGCAGGGAAGGAACGATAAGTAAATAAAATCCGTAATAAAAAAGAACAGTTGCAAATAAGCCTCCGCTTATTAAGAATAGTAAGCCGTGAAAAATAAATTTTTTTCCGGTATTATTAAATAATTTTACGCCGTGTTTTTTTGCTTTTTGATTAGCAAAGAATAGAAAAGCAGTGACAGCTAAAAAGAAGACAATAAAACCTGTTATGATGAGAAATTTAATTGTGATTTTCTCGCCGGCAGTATCATTCCAATTCATAATACTTTGTGCCTGTGAATATATCGGGAAGTTAAGCTGAAAAGCCGTATATAAGCATCCGAATATTGCAATAATTCCTGCGCTTATTGCTGATATACCGCTGAGCGAACTGAACCGGCTTGAGCGTTCTATTAAAATTTTTATATCCAGCAGATTGTTTAACTGCTCTTCTGTTTTATCTTCTTTGATTTCCATATTAGAGTTGGTATTAAAAAGTGCTTTGTGCTACAAAGTTAGTAATGAAATAAACGTAAGTCAAGAGAATTTGTTTCAGATAAAATACAGGGCGAAATTTTAAATGGAATTAGTCAATTATTGCAATACACTTTAGCTCAATTGCAATTGGAGTTGGAAGGGATTTAATTTCGATGGTTGTTCTGCAGGGTTGATTATCCTTGAAATACTCAGCATAGATTTTATTGTAAACGGGAAAGTCATCTTTCATATTCGTCAGAAAAACTGTCACGTCAACAAGTTTATCCCATGAAGAGCCGGAATCTTCAAGGATGAATCTGATATTCTTAAATACTGAATGACACTGAGTTTCGATATCGTAAGAAATGATATTTCCTTTATCATCGAGTTCAACTCCGGGGATTTTCTTCTCACCTCTTTCACGCGGACCTACACCGGATAAGAATAATAAATTGCCGACTCTCCTTGCATGCGGATATAATCCAACAGGTTCGGGAGCTTTCGATGAATTTATTAGTAAATTTTTTTCGTCTTTACTCATTCGTAAATCTTAATAAGATAAGTTGAACTTAGGTTCTTTATAATATAGAGGTGAGATTGTATCTCTTATAATGGTAAGCTTCGTAATGAAAAAAACTAAAAGCAGTCTATATCTTACTCCCGGGTCATCGCTATCAACCTCAAACACCTGCACAAACTCTATCAACTCCTGATTGTAATTTAAGTTGGATAAAAGCTCTCTCACTCTATCAGCAGCTGAACCTTGTGTTAAACTTGCGTTTGCTTTTTCGTTAATCATATCAGTCTTAATTTTTTTCATCAGGTTAAGACTTTTTGTCGTTAGATTATCCACAATACCTAATCTGTAACAAAGATTTATTTTAGAACTGAAGGTAGAAAGCGGCATATCGGTATCAAACAAATCATCTTTCTGGCTGGGATTTGGAATGAGAATTTTATTCAAAATTTGAAAAAGAAGGTTATCCAATTTTTCAATTCCCATTATTACAGCGGCCTTATCGCTTTCCTTGGAGTACTCAACATAAAACTCTTTGAACTCGTCCAGAATTCTTTCCGACATTCTGTAGGCGAATTTTTCTTCTCTTTCGTTAAGAGTATTTATGTTTTCCAGCATAGATGGTTTTTTAGGGATTGTACAAATATCACTATTTTAACTTTAAAATTAAACTGGGAAATAATTAAAACAAATAGCACTGACTTACTAATCCAAAATATTTATTTTACATCTGATGACTAATAACGAAACATTAGAAAAATTCAGGGAGTTTGTAGACGTTGTTTACAGACTCAGAAAAGAATGTCCGTGGGATAAAGAACAAACTCACCAGTCATTGCGAAGATGTTTATTAGAAGAAAGTTACGAAGTTCTTGAAGCCCTAGATAAAAATGATAAAGTCGAATTGAAAAAAGAACTTGGCGATTTAATTCTACAGGTGATTTTTCATTCTATACTCGGTGAAGAGACTAATGATTTTACTTTAAAAGATGTATTGGAAGGGGAGACGGCAAAACTTATTTACCGCCATCCGCATGTATTCGGTGAAAAGGAAAATATTAAAAAAAAAATTGATAGTGTTGAAGTAAAAAAGAACTGGGAAAAGCTGAAGATGAAGGAAGGAAGAGACTCTGTAATAGACGGAATTCCTGCCGAGCTTCCAGCGCTCTTCAAAGCGTACAGAATGCAGGAGAAAGCATCGAAGATTGGTTTTGACTGGAAAGAAAAAGAACCTGTTTACAATAAAATTCTTGAAGAAGTTAATGAGCTGAAAGAAAATATTGAGGCAGGGAAGCCGCACGAAGATATTGAAGATGAATTTGGTGATGTGCTGTTCTCGATTGTAAACTATGCAAGATTTATAAATGTAAATCCCGAAGATGCTTTACGAAGAACGATTGAAAAGTTTTCTTCACGATTCAGAGAGATGGAAAAAAGTTTTGTAGATGCGGGCAGAGATATTCACTCGCTTACGCTGGAAGAGATGGATGAGAAATGGAATCAAATTAAGAAGAAGAAATGAGCGTAAAAATTGTAAATGATAAATCCATTGGAATTATAATTTTCATTACGCGGGACGAAGAAATTTATTTTTTGCTTATAAGGCACAGCGGCGGGCACTGGGCTTTCCCCAAGGGACATCCGGAAAAGCACGAGATGGAAATAGAAACAGCACGAAGAGAACTTTTTGAAGAAACAGGAATAAAAGATATTGATTTAATCTCCGATAAAATTTTGCTTGAAGACAGATATAAATTCTCGGGGCATAAAGGTGAACTGATTCATAAAGTTGTTTATTATTATATAGCAGAAGCCGGCAGCGAAGAAGTAAAAGTTGATGGTGAAGAAATCTCCGCTTATAAATGGTGTACACTGGAGGAATCACTTGCGTACTTAGTTCACCCTGAAACAATAATTTTAATTAATAAAGCTTATAAAACTATATATGAATTTAAAAATGAAAAGAAAACTTAGCGCACTTATTTTTCTTTTTTTTCTTTTTTCAAATCTATCGGCATCTACAAAGCTTGAAGTCTTTCAGGCAAGAATAGATTCCATAGTAAAATCACTTAACTATTCTGTTTCCGTACAAGTTGTTAGCGCAGATAAGTATGATGTTTTATACTCGTACAATCCGCAGAAAAAAATGATTCCGGCTTCTATATCAAAAGTAGTTACTTCAATAGCCGGGCTTGCTTATCTTGGACCGGGACATGAATTTAAAACAGTTATTTACACAGACGACATAAATATTGCCGATGGAGTTATAAACGGAAATTTATATATAAAAGGATTTGGCGACCCTGACCTGAACTCAAGTGATATACGCTATCTTGCAAAAAATATTTTAGCAAAGAACATTACTTCCATTACAGGAAATATTATTTATGATGAATCATATTTAGATGATGTACATTACGGACTAGCAGACTACTACTCAAACGATACAAAAAAACAATATTGGCCCTATGTAAATGCGCTTGCACTTGATAAAAACTCGGGCAGTTATAATCCCGCTTCTTCGGCAGCGAATTTATTACAGTCAGAACTTCAAGCAGGAAATGTTCAGATGGGCGGCATTATTGTTGCAGGTGTAACACCTGTAAGCGCAAAACAAATTACAGATGTATCGCATTCAATGTTTGATGTGATGTCATTTATGAATAAGACAAGTGATAACCATTCAGCGATTACTATGTTCAAAGTCATTGGCGCAAAGTACAAAGGCGCGCCCGGCACATTGGAAAAAGGACAGGAAGCAGTGAACGATTTACTTGTCGGTATGGGAAATTCACGCAGCTCGTTTGATATTCTTGAAGGCTCAGGGCTTACCCGCTTTAATGCTGTAACATCAGATTTGTATGTTCGCATGCTGAAGTATATGTATGATGATGAAAAGAATTTTGATTTGTTTTATCGCACTCTTCCCATAGGAGGAAAAGACGGTACGCTTTCTAAAAGAATGATTGGAACTGAAGCTGAGGGAAATATTCATGCAAAGACAGGTACAATTAATTCTGTGAGCTGTCTAACCGGATACGCAGTAACAAGAGATTCAGAGTTGGTAATTTTTTATATAGCCATGAACGGTTTCGGTGGAAGCAGCTCGGGTCCGCGTGATAAGCAGGATGAAATTTGTGAGGCGATTTGTCAGTTTAGCAGAAAGTAAAAATTAGTTATGGCAGTAAAAGAATTAGAAAAAGAAGTTCACTTTGATGGCACGGATGAACTGCATCGTTTGATTATATATAACTCGAATCATTTTTATGACGATGTAATTACTCAGCTTCAGAAAGCAACGGGTTATGATATAATTCAGTGCGAGCAGATTGCAATAATTGCGCACACAAAAGGTAAGGCAGTAGTAAAATCCGGCGAGATGGAAGAATTGAATCAGATTAACTCCGTCTTAAAAGAAATAAATCTTAATACGGAAATAGTATAAATTTTTATTAGGAATCTGTGGCGCCTCCCGAACCGTAGGTTCGGATCCCGCAGAATATAAAACTGATTTATCAGTTTTATATTCTGCGGGATGTGCCGATGGAATCGGCACGAGGCGCCTCGAGAACATGGAAATCATCAGCACCCCTCTCAGCAACAAAATCAATGAGTATCAAATTAATAAAGATAAGAGTGTCCCGAAAATAGTTTTATAGAGCGCATGCTTGAAACAGGAATGTTTTTTTGTATTCGCGAAAGCGGAAAAATTGCCGCTGTTGCCGGCATTCACGTTTACTCGCCGGAGTATAAAGTTGCTGCTCTAGGGAGTATTACAACGCATCCAAACTCTCGAGGAAAAGGCTATGCTACTAAAGTAACTGCTTGTTTGTGCAAGGAACTCTTTAAGAAAAGTGAAGTTATAGGACTAAACGTACATTCAGAAAATTCATCCGCCATACATTGCTACGAAAAATTAGGCTTTGTTAAGATAGCAGATTATCTTGAAATTACAGCTATTTGTAAGTAATATTTTTAACTTTTTATCCCGTACTATTTACTATTAATGAAATATCAATTAGAGTCCACATATAAACCAAAAGGCGATCAGCCTCAGGCAATTAAAGAACTTACCGAAGGCATACTTCGAGGAGATAAGCATCAAACTTTTTTAGGTGTAACAGGTTCCGGAAAAACTTTTTCCGTATCAAACGTTATTCAGAATATCGGCAGACCTGTATTGATAATGTCGCACAATAAAACTCTTGCTGCGCAGCTTTACGGCGAGTTCAAAAAATTCTTTCCTAACAATCGCGTAGAATTTTTTATATCGTATTACGATTACTTTCAGCCCGAAGCATATATTCCTTCATCCGATACTTACATTCAAAAAGATTTATCCATTAACGATGAAATCGACAGGCTTAGATTAAGAGCAACTGCGTCTATATTAGAAGGAAGAAAAGATGTTATAGTTATTTCTTCAGTCAGCTGTATATACGGTATTGGCGCGCCGGAAGAATATGCCGAGCAGATGATTGTTCTGAAAAAAGGGCAGAAAATTTCACGAAAGAAATTATTATCTAATCTTATTGACATTCATTACGTTCGCAACGATATGGAATTCAAACGCGGGACTTTCAGAGTCCGCGGAGATACTGTTGAAGTTATAGCAGCATACGAAGATGAAACAGGAATCCGTATTGAAATGTTTGATGATCAGATTGAAAAAATTTCCTATATAAATCGCGCTGATGGAAAAGTTATCGGCGTAGATGAAAGCTGCGTTCTTTATCCTGCAAAATATTTTGTTACGAATAAAGAAAAGATGGAGGTTTCCATTGAAGGCATCCGCAAAGAGCTTGAAGAGCGTATTGAACAATTCAAACAGGAGGGAAAATTTATTGAAGCGCAGAGAATTGAGCAGCGTACAAATTTCGATATAGAAATGATTCAGGAAATCGGTTACTGCAACGGAATAGAAAATTATTCCCGCCATCTCGATGGTAGACCACCGGGCTCACGTCCTTCGTGCCTGTTCGATTATTTCTCTAAAGATTTTTTACTCGTAGTTGATGAGTCGCACGTAACAATTCCGCAAATAGGCGGAATGTATAATGGCGATAGGATGCGAAAGACAACACTCGTTGATTATGGTTTTCGATTGCCCTCCGCATTGGATAACCGCCCGATGATGTTCGCGGAGTGGGAATCAATGGTGAACCAGGCAATATACGTAAGTGCAACTCCGGGTAATTATGAATTAACAAAAAGCGAAGGCGTTGTTGTTGAGCAGATTATACGACCTACGGGTTTGCTAGACCCGCAGATAGAAGTGCGTCCTGTAAAAAATCAGATTGACGATTTAATAAATGAAATAAGAGTCCGCTCTGCGAAAAAAGAAAGAGTTCTTGTTACAACTCTAACTAAAAGAATGAGTGAAGACCTTACTGATTATTTAATCGGAATAGGTGTTCGTGTGAAGTACATTCACTCAGAAGTTGATTCGCTTGAAAGAATTACATTGCTGAGAAGTCTTCGTCTGGGCGAGTACGATGTTCTTGTCGGTGTAAACTTACTGAGAGAAGGATTGGATTTACCGGAAGTTTCACTTGTTGCAATTCTTGATGCTGATAAAGAAGGATTTCTCCGCTCGGAAAAATCCCTTATGCAGACGGCAGGAAGAACGGCAAGAAATGCAAACGGACTTGTAATTATGTATGCAGATAGAGTTACGGATTCTATGGATAAAGTTATTAAAGAGACTGCGCGAAGAAGAATAATACAAACTGACTACAATACAAAACACGGAATAGAACCGACTACAATTTTAAAAACGTATGAGGAAATCATGTCGGCAACAATTGTTGCAGATAATAAAACTAAATATGATGAACGCAAAGGCAGGAAGCCGGAAGAAAAAAAATCTTCACTCAGAATTATCACTGACCCTGTTCAGAATAAAATTAATAAAGAGCAGCGTAAAGAGCTGATTGACCAGTTGAAAAAAGAAATGATAAATGCAGCAAAGGATTTGGAATTTGAAAGAGCGGCAGAGCTAAGAGACGAAATTACAAGATTAGACGGTTAAAGGCACATAAAATTAAAAACAAAATTTTAATATCTCTCATATGAAAAAAATTATTCTAATGTTGTTCTTATGTGCGTTGTCTTCAAATGTTTTTGCATCCGGAAAGATGAATATCTCGGGTAAAGTTCTTGATGAAAAAAACTTTCCTATATCCGGGATAACTGTTTCAATAGGAAAGGGTACGACCAAATCAGATAAAAACGGCAAGTTCACAATCAATGATGCAGAATCTCCTTACCGCGCATTCGTAACCGACCCCTCAACAAATATCACAGCCATTTACGATGCTTTAAGTATAAATAACCCTAGTTTAATTTTATTTGGAAGAGCCATCGGTAAAAATGCAAACAATGCCTATGTAAATATTTTAATAGATTCTATACCCCCTTCATCACGAGGAACAATAAAATTTATTTCCCAGTACACAAATTATTCAAAAGAGGAAGAGATTACATCAGGTGAGAACAGAAGACAAATTGTTATAAAATGGCCGGAAGGTGAGAGAAGTATTAGCGGAACGATTCTTTATCTAGAAAGAAACGGAACAAGCTATACGCGTTACACACAGCGAAGCGTAACTTTATACAATGATTACTATCCGCAGGATATTAGGCTAAACGGATTTAACTCCTATGATAATTTTAATTCGACAGCCTTAACCGTATATCTTCCGGCGCGTGAGTACGCCTCAAAAGGATTTACAATCTGGGGAGATTTTCTTGGGTATGACAGAAACTCAGAAATGAAGCTTGTATCTGAAAGCTATACAAATATTTCTGCTGATACCTATGTTCCCTCAATGCTGCCGCTAAGCTTTAAACTGAAAGTCCGCGCCGAGTGTTTTAACGGCAAGGGTGATGGATTTGTAAATTATACTTACACATACCCGGGCTCAGTTGTAAATCTTAACTATGAAACTCCGCCTGAGATTGCATCGCCTTCAAATGATTTTAAAGGAGTTACAAGTAAAACTTTGTTCAGCTTTACAGAGGGAAGCAGTGCCGGAACTTATGTTGTAAATTTTCACTGTATATATCCTGAGAGCAACGTCTATGTTATCACCAATGCCAGAGAGATGTATATGCCCGATATATCACAGGGAGGCTTGCCGAAGGATGCAAACTTTACGTGGAACGTTTCCAAATACATTCCGTATTTTACTCCTAATGATTTAGTGAAGCCAAAGCAGTTTAATAACGAGTACAGCTATCAGGCAATATCGTACTCCAAGACAAACACATTCAAAACTCAGTGGTAATCATCTCAGTACGTATAATTGCTAAGGCAAAAGATATTATGTATAAAATAAATTTATAAATGTATAAATTAACGCTTCACTCAAATTTATAAACAACCTATAATTAATTTTTACAGATGGTATTTGAATTACGTCCTTCGAAAATTCACGGTGTCGGAGTTTTTGCAGTTATAGATATAAAAAAAGATACACTGCTTGAATTATTTGAACCGGAAGATGATAATTTTATTCCGTTCGAGCATGTTGAAAACTCAAAATTCCCTGAAAAGATAATTGAAAAATATTCTATCATGGGAGAGGAAGGATACTCAGGTCCTAAAAGTTTTCATCGCATGTCTATAGGATGGTACCTGAATCACTCCGATACACCCAATGCCCATTGCAATGATGACTACGAGTATTTTGCATCCCGCGATATAAACGCGGATGAAGAAATCGTTGTAGATTACGAAAAATTTTGTTAAGTCTTAATAAATAATCTCACACAATGCTTCCCCCTCCTTTGTAAGGAGGGGGATAGGGGGAGGTAAAAGGAATAGCAAAATTAATTTATTCTTTCCCATTAACCCCACCCTAGCCCTCCCTTGAGTAAGCTATCGCTTATCAAGTCCCGCTTTAGCGGGAGGGAGGGAATATGATTTTTAAATTCATCAATATGTTCGGCAAACAAAACAATAAACCTTTCTCCTGTAAACTCACAACTCCCGAACTGCAACAGCGTAAAGCCACAGTCCTTGCAATCCTCTTTTAATTGAAGGAAATGAAATTGTATTGGAACTAACGGGACCTGAAAATGCGAAAGAGTTTATAGAGAGTGAGTTGGAGTTGTGAGAATACTTTTAATCTAAATAATTAATATGAGACAATTAGTTGCGTTAGATTGTTCAACCTTTGAGAGTACTCTAAATTCAATTTCTAAAATTTACAATACAAAAACAGAAATTATAAAGTCTTTTTTAGTGAGTTGTAATGTAGATGAAATGTATAAGAACTTTTACGAAACAACTGGTAAAAACTATTCAGGATGCGGAGATATGATTTTATTCAAAAACTTTGAAAAAAAATTTAAAAAATTTTATAAAAAGATTGATTTAGTTTACTGGTTTCATTTAACTAGAACGAGTTTTGATTCAAATTTCGCTGAAGGAATTTTGTCATTAAATAATGTTACTGAAATATTATGGAATAAGGTGTTTAATCTATTTAAAAATACTAAGCATTAAGAAAATCTGCGAAAATTCAAAGGAGATGGAGAAGTTCAGTATGATTATAAGGGTAAGGGTGGTTGCTATCTTAAATGGGGACCTTATGCACTATAAATAAGAGAAA
>JBBRQV010000103.1:0-11439 GCA_038225955.1 Ignavibacteria bacterium
TACAATAGTAGTTTCTGCTTTGGCTGCGGTAAGACCACGCCTTACTCCCATAGCCATCGATGATAAAATTGCTCATAAAGATTTACCCGGCTTGCAGACTATTATGCTTATTCTGTTTGCTACCTTGATTCTTCAGGGGATAATTCAATATTTAATGACTTACCTCACAAGCTGGATTGGGCAGAATATCATAATGGATTTGCGAATGAAGGTATTCGAGCATCTGCAAAATCTTCATCTGAAATTTTATGATAATAATCCTGTCGGAAGATTAATTACTCGTGTTACTTCTGATGTAGAAGTTTTGTTTGATGTATTTTCATCCGGTTTGGTAACCGCATTCGGCGATATTTTTACGCTTATCTGGATTTTGTATTTTATGTTTACGCTTGACTGGCGTCTGGCATTAGTTACTTTATCAATACTCCCTTTACTTATCTATGCTACAATTATTTTCAGAAGAAAAATTCGTGTATCATATTCGAGAGTAAGACTATTGATTTCAAAATTGAACTCATACTTACAGGAGCATATCACAGGTGTATCGATTGTCCATATTTTTGCAAAAGAAAAAAGAACAGTAACAGAGTTTGAAGAAATTAATCAGGAGCATACTCGAGAAAATAAACGAAGCATTTTCTATTACGCTATTTTCTTCCCTATAGTAGAATTATTCCTTGCTGTTTCATCAGGATTAATCATATGGTATGGCGGCGGAGAAGTTTTACAGGGAGCAGTATCGCTTGGAGTGCTGATTACATTCATTCAATACTCTGAAATGTTTTTCAGACCGATAAGAGATTTATCTGAAAAATATAATGTTCTGCAAACTGCAATGGCATCGAGCGAAAGAATTTTCACTCTTCTGGATGAAAAGCCGGCTATAGTCGATAAAGAAAACTCTATTCATCTTGAGCATATAAAAGGAAACATCGAATTTAAAAATGTTTGGTTCGCATACAATAATGAAGACTACGTTTTAAAGGATATTTCCTTTAAAATAAAAGAAGGCGAGAAAATTGCATTTGTAGGAGCGACAGGTTCAGGTAAAACTACTATCATTAATTTAATCTCAAAATTTTATACTATTAATAAAGGTGAGATTACAATTGATGGAATTAACATTAACGATCTTAAACAAAAAGATTTACGGAAAAATATTTCAGTAGTGCTACAGGATGTATTTTTATTTTCAGGTGATATTGAAAAGAACATTACACTCGGGAATACTTCAATTACCAAAGATGATGTAAACAGCGCCATCGATAAAACAGGTTTGAGACATTTTATTGATTCTTTGCCGGATGGAATGTACCACAAAGTTAATGAGCGCGGCTCTACTTTCTCCACAGGGCAAAGACAGTTAATTTCTTTTGCTCGAGCATTGGCATACGATCCGAAGATTTTAATTCTTGATGAAGCAACCTCTAACATTGACACTACTACGGAAATCCTTATTCAAGAAGCTACTAAAAAACTAATCGAAGGAAGAACTTCAATTGTAATTGCACACAGGCTTTCCACAATACAGAATTGCGACAAGATAATTGTGATGCATAAGGGTGAGATAAAAGAAATGGGTTCACATCAGGAACTGCTCGATAAAAAAGATTTGTATTATAAACTTTATCAACTGCAGTATAAGGAAGATATCACGGCTTAAAATAGGAAGCTCTTTTCATTGCTGAAAAGAGCTCAAGTGGTTTATGATAGGAAATTCGATATGTTATTTTGGTTTTTATATTGTTAAGTTTTAAACTCTTTAGTTTCTTAATTGTTCCATTAAATATTATAGTAAAAATTAATTAAGAATTAATATCCGTAAACTTTTTTCCAGTGTCCTTTCTTCCAGACACGCTGTCCGAATTTATTATACTTCCAGTGACCTTCTACCCAAACTAATGTAGACTGTGGATGCACATAAGTTCTTACTATCACTCTTCTGTGAAACCGTCTGTGTTTTGGCCATGCATCAGCGCTTGAAGTTCCGATGAATCCTGCTGTGATAAAAAATGTAAGGGCTAATATTATTAATTTAAAAGTTTTCATAGTTTTTAGTTTCTATATGTAAGACTTAATAAAAAAGAAAAGGTTTAATTTAATTTTAATATGAAAATAGAAAAACTCCTCATAGCCTCTAATAATCTTCACAAGATAAAAGAAATATCTGAAATACTATCAGACTTACAAATTAAAATTTTATCATTGAAAGATTTTCCTGACTTTCCAGAGGTTGAAGAGACGGGTACTAAACTTGAAGAAAACGCGCTGATAAAAGCAAAAGCAATTTCAGAAAAATTTAATATTTCAACTTTAGCAGACGATACGGGATTATTTGTTGATGTATTGAATGGAGAGCCCGGAGTTTACTCAGCAAGGTATGCCGGAGAAAATGCAAGCTATAGTGATAATTGTGAAAAACTTTTGAACAGTTTAAAAGATATTGAAGGAAAAGAAAGAACGGCATCCTTTATATCTGTACTATGTTTATATATTAATCAGAGCGAACATTATTTTTTCAAGGGAGTTGTAGAAGGGAAAATTATTAAGATGGCTAAGGGAGATAATGGCTTTGGTTACGACCCGCTTTTTATTCCGAAAGGTTTTGATAAAACTTATTCAGAGATGGGCGATGAGAAGAAAAATACATTATCACACAGAGCTTTAGCTTTAAAGAAGTTCAAGAAATTTTTATCCCGTGATATTTAATTTAAACTCAATCATGGTTTAAAATTTTTCTTCCATTCAGTTATTGCATCACCTAATGTAATTCCCGCATGAGTTTTCAAAAAAGTCATGAACGGAACATTAAAATGAAAATCATCACCCAGATGTTTTTTAAAAAATCGTCTTACATTCTGCGTACTCTTGTAGTCCTTGTCCAGCTTTGTTTCCAATGATAATTTCTCCGAATGCCAGTTGAACTTCACTTCCCTATCTCCTTTAATTTTTTAATTGCATTATTTTTAATATACAATTTTTCTATTTTTAAATTCACAACAATACGTTTAGCTATGCTTACAAATAATGAAATAAAATATTTTGTTGGATTGAAAAACAAAAAGATACGCGATGAAGAAGGAAAATTTCTTGTTGAAGGTATCCATTTAATTAAGGAGTGTCTCTCTTCAAAATTATATTACCAAGACCAGATTGAATGTATTATTGCAAGGGATGATTTCGATTTATCCACAGTACCGACTAAAGATATTGAGGTATTATATTGCTCAGAAAAAAACTTTGATAAAATATCGGACACTGTAAATCCGCAAGGAATAATTGCCGTTGTTAAAAAACCTGAACATGCAAGCAGAATGCATAACTCAGATAAGAATAAATTAATAATTGTCCTTGATAACATTAACGACCCCGGTAATCTGGGTACAATTATAAGAAGCTGTTATTGGTTTAATGTTGATAAAATTCTTATTTCAAAAAATAGTGTTGACCTGTATAACTCTAAAGTAATCCGCGCTTCACAAGGCGCAATTTTTCACACCGATATAACAAATGAAGGAGATTTAAGAGCAGAATTATTACAACTACACGACGAGTATAAAGTGCTTTTAACGGATTTAGATTCTAAAAAAGATCTTTCTGAATTTAATGCAAAGAAAAACGAGAAATATGTTATAGTTTTTGGAAACGAAGCGAATGGTATTTCAGAAGAGATAAAAAGCCAGGGATTTGATATGATAAAAATAGATAGCTTCTCGGAGTGTGAATCACTGAACCTTTCAGTATCTGCGGGTATAATCCTATATCATTTTGCTAACTCTTTAAAATAAAAAAGCCCGCTAATTTTCATGAACGGGCTTTAAATATATCTATAAGACTTCTAAGTTTTACTTCAGTAAAGTTAATTTCTTCACATCCGTAAAACCATCTGCCTGAATTTTATAATAATAAATTCCTGATGATAAATCTGAAGCATCAAAATTAATATTATAATTACCTGCATTTTTAAATCCGCTAACTAAAGTTTTCACTTCATTCCCTAAAATATCATAGACCCTTACGGTTACATCTGACGCCTTTGGAAGTGAATAAGAGATATTTGTAGTTGGATTAAAAGGATTTGGATAATTTTGATTCAAAGAAAATTTCTCAGGTAATAAACCGCTTTGATTGACTACTCCAACTGTTGAAGTATATTTTATTTTTGCATTCGCAGCATTAGTTTTTAAATCGGCAAGAGTTGTTGCTCCTACCAACGCAAATGCAACCACTATTTCTCCATCAACAGGAATACTATAAGAGCCTGTTCCGAAACTCATCGCAACGTCTCTACCTGTTGTGCCTCCGGCCTGCGTTCTGCCGAGTGAAGTTGAAATCGATTGGAATTTTTCTACATCCGTAAAGCCGTCGTAAATTCCCCATGGATTTCCTGCAATCGTGTTATCATTATCAATTGCCCAATAGTTCACATTGTTCCCTTCCAATAAAGATATTCCTACATAATTATTAGGATTATTGTCCATTCTCCAGACATAACCAAGTTTATTTGTTGCATCATAATCAGCTTTATTTAAATCCCCATTGGCGCCAATATCCCAGTCGGCAAACAAGCCGATGCAGAAATTACTTATCGCTGCACCTGATGTATTTTTTATTTTGTACTTAACAATTATATAATCGTCATTCGCATCATCACTGAAAGCATAGGTGTTCTCAGAAACCGTAATACCAATTTTACTTGTTCCGGCGTTGTCATCATTGAACTGTGTGTAGCCATCCTGATTTGAAATTACTCCCGGCTGCGTAATCTGAAAAGGAATAATATTTACAAAATCATTATCTTGTACTGCACCATTATTTGCCGCACCTCTTGTAACGTTTGCAATTTTTGTGCTTGATGTTGCGCAGATTAAACCACCTTCAAATACAAGCGATGTACCTGTATTATTATAAATAAAGCCGCTGCCCTGCGTATTACTTGAATAATCATTATATCCGAAGTTTCCTTTACTGTTAATTGTTGTTTTAATTTTATTGATGTTCATATCAAAATAATTCGGGGCAACAACTACAGAGAAATATTCGAAATCGGAATATGCTCCATCTGTGTAAGTGATTTTAAATGAGACAACTGAGTTTAACGGCGCACTACTATTTACTTTCACTTTGAATGGTGTAGATGCGTTTGTAACTGAACCTAAAGTGCTAACTACTCCCAGAGAAGAACTTCCGCTCAGTATTGTAACTGCAGTTGAAGTAGTGGTTATGGTTGCCGATAAAGCAGAAGTAGGGTCAAGGTAATTTTTAAATGTTCCTATGATTGTCATCGTATCGTTCAACTGGGGAATATTGTTATTACCATCTGTAACTGTAAAAGAATTTAATCTCACTGAAGGCGAATTTATTGTTAATGCTCTGAGCATATTTACTCTGCCTTTGCCAAGCTGGCCTGCATAAGATGGATTTAATCCATCGATGTTATCACATGTTGTTCTCAATTTTTCACCTACCTGCAAAGCAGTGTAAGATGGAAATTGTGATTTTATAATTGCGGCAACTCCAGCTGCAATAGGCGAAGCCATTGATGTGCCATCAAATGTAGCATAAGTATTGTTCCACAATGTGCTGTAGATTCCCGAACCGGGAGCGCATACATCTATATCAGTTCCATAGCAGGAATAAGATGCCTTTGCATCAGTGGAAGTTGTTGCAGCAACCGATAAAGCATACTTGTAACTTGATGGATAATGCGCAACTGAATTTGCATCGTTACCTGCAGAGCAGCAAACTAAAACATTTTTATTTATAGTAGCATAAGTTATTACATCCTGCTCAAACTGTCCGCCGCCTGTTCCGCCCCATGAACAATTAATTACAGAGCAGCCATGGTCAGCAGCATATTTAATCCCTTCATAACCAGAAATAATATAACCTTCACCGCCGGGTCCGCGTGTATCATTATCTGCGGCGCATTTTACAGGTAAAAATTTACAATTGAAACCGGGACTTGAAACTCCGACTCCGTTATTTGTAACTGCGCATGCATCACCCGAAGTGTGCGAGCCATGTACATTATTTGAACCCATAATCATGGGATTGTTATCGCCTACTACATTATTATAATCTGCTCCTGCTAAATCCCATCCTCTGTAATTATCAATGTACCCATCGCCGTCGTTATCAATTCCGTCAATAGGATCTGCGTAATTTAGTTTTAAATTTCCGGCTAAATCCGGATGGTCCCAGTCTGTTCCCGAGTCAACAATACCTATAACAACGTTCGTATCACCTTTTTGAATATCCCATCCTGCAGGGCACTGAATTTTATTAATAAAATACTGCCCTGAGTTTCCTGTATATGAAGGGTCATTGGGTGTGAACTCAACTTTCTGTATATATTTTGGCTGGGCATACTCAACTTCACCGGTATTGTAGAGTAGATTAATAGCATCCTCGATTTTTATTTCCGATAAATATTTTACTACATAGATTAAAGACAGGTCAGCTAATTTTTCGCCGTCCCTGCTAAACTCATTTGCAGGTTTAACTGCTTCAGTAAATAATTTTTTTGTGCTGTTAACACCGATTGATGTAAAAGCATGATTCAAAACAGAATTGCTAATCGAAGTATTTTCGGAGACACCTCTGTTTTTTTCTTTTAATTTAATAACGATTGTATTCGGAAGATAATCTTTTGATGTAACTCCGTCCTGAAATCTGAAAAATATCTGTTTCGATTTTGGAACAGCGGGATTATCCGTGAATGAAAATAAAAAGAATGGTGAAATTAAAAAAAGGAGTACAATAATTTTTTTTGAGGGTACCATTTAGTTTTAGTTTTATTAAAAAAATAAAGCCTGCTGTTCCCGGCAGGCTCTCCTTTCAATTGTTTCAAATCTAAGAAAATTAAAATTTATTTCAAAAGCTATTATCCATTCACTTTTAGTAGAGCCTAAACAAAAATGGCTCATAACCTTGCGATTATGAGCCATTGATAAAAATATATAAATTTATTTACTTATTTTACTTTACTTAATAAGCATCATTTTCTTTGTATCCGTAAACTCATTTGTAATAAGTCTATAGAAGTAAACTCCTGTACCTAATCTTGAACCGTTGAAATCAACTGAATAACTTCCGGACGGAACGTCACTCTTTACCATTTCAGATACCTGTTTTCCTAGAGCATCGAATACGATAATTCGTACATCTGATTGCTTTGCAATTGAGTATGAAATTTTTGTTGTTGGGTTGAACGGATTCGGGAAATTTTGTGAAAGCTCATACTTAGCAGGAACTTCATTGCCGCCAATACCTGTAACCAATGCATTCACTGTTATTGTTCTCTGATGCCTTGGAGTTCCGTTAGGACCCTGAGCAAGAATTGTCACAGTGTATGTACCTTGTGTTGTATTAGGCGCAACACTGATTTTAGTCTGCAATGAATCCGGGAAATTATTTAAAGAATCTTTTCCTATAAATTGAACGGATATTGAACCTGCAGCCGGAGTCGGAGTAACCGTAGCTGAAAACTTAGCAACGTTTGTATAAAGTTTTACACCCGGTATCGAAGTATAAATCGTCTGCGAACTATTGCCGTTAATACTTAAATTATTATTACTAACCCTCATCGCAAAATCGGGGAAGTAAGCAGTATATGAACCGTAGTTACTATTTCTGAAATCAGTCCAGCAAACCATTGAACTAATAGGGTTACCATTAATAGCATCATAGTCTCCTTGATAGGCAGGAGCAACTGAACCCGGCAATGATATTTTAAAAGTCTTATTTGTAATTCTTTGGTTAGGAGCAAATGTTGCTCCGCCATTGGTTGTATATGTTGCGTAAACATCCATACTATCTGAGGTAGGAACTCTTCTTGTATCGTACCATTTAATGTAAAGCTTTCCTGTGTTCTTCTCGCACCAAATTGCAGGGAAGAATTGGAAATTATTTTGTGAGTTAGCATCATCATTTACAACTGTTGCAGCTGACCATGTAGCACCAAAGTCACTTGAGCTTCTTAAAAATATATCTGATTTATTTCCGTTACCGGAAGGATTATTAGAAGCATACACTAAATAAACTCTTCCTCTGTTAGGTCCATAGCTGTTATCGCAGGCAATCATTGGGTAAGGTCTTGTTCTCATCGCCTGAACGGTTGAACGGCTGCTTACTTCAGTGCCGATGTAATTCGAAAATTGATTCGAAGACATTTGCGTCATAGTTACGCCGCCATCAGTTGACCTGTAAAGTGTATAAACTCCCGCAGAGTTTGCGCCTGAGTGAGTCATATAATAAACACTGCCGCCTTGTATGTTTCCATTAGGCCCGACTGCTGTCATACTTCCAGGTAAGGATTGTGTGCTTGCTGTGAACATTGTTGCAAAGGTTGCTCCGTGGTCAGTGCTTCTCACGAAATTACCCGGAGTCATGCCACCGTAAATGTAACCTCCATAAGGTCCGGCTGTTTGGTCAGCGGCAATCCAGTTTTTATCATTACCAACATTTGCAGAAACTCCTGCTCCCCATGTAACTCCACCATCTGTTGACTTAATTGTCCACGTTCCGGTTATAGGGCTTTTCATATTGTCGTAGAATAAATTTCCTAAGCTGTCATATGCGGTTATAGGGTCACCTGATGTACCCGGGAACGGTGGTGTTACTCCCGTCCAAGTCATTCCGCCGTCGAATGTTCTGAAAGCCGTATTGATGTTATAGGCGCAGAAATTCCAAAGAGGGTTTCTAGGATTTTGCGCAATATGAGGTTCAGCTTGGCTGGTTCCCATATCAAAATTATCGTAATCATTAAGTGTGATGAGTGCAGGCGCAAAAAAATCATTTTGCTGTGCAATCTGATCTAAATAAATTTGCGGTATTCTATCGAAGCGGGGGTCATCGAGCATTGAAGCGGCATTTCCTGAATTAAATGAAACTAATACAAGAAAAATTACCGATAACAATGAAACACTCTTAAAATTGAAAGAGTAGATTCCTTTCATATTGCTTCTCCTTCCAGAAGTTTTTTGTGTTTAATTTTAAAAATCAATTTGTGATTAATATTGTAAAAAAGGGAAAATAATTTTATAAAAAAAGGGAAAAATATAAGGGAATTATTACATTTTTGAAAGTTGTTTTCTCAATATTTCTAATGCCATTTGAGCCGCCCTTTTCTTATTTCTGTCTCTATAGTTTCCAAAAAGAAATTTTTCAGCAAATGTAACATTTTTATCTGAGTAACCTATATATACTAAACCTACCGGCTTGTCACCGGTACCTCCGGTAGGCCCGGCTATTCCTGTTGTTGAAATTCCTATATCAGTTTTAAAGTGTTTACGTACTCCCTCTGCCATTTGTTTTGCAGTCTTCTCACTTACTGCGCCATACTTAGTTAAAGTTTCTTTCTTAACATCTAAAAATTTTACTTTTGCTTTATTTGAATATGTAACCATCCCGCCTTTAAAATAATCAGAGCTTCCGCTGACATCAGTTATTCGTGATGAAAGCATTCCGCCTGTACACGATTCAGCAGTTGATAACTTTAGCTTTTTCTTCTGAAGAATTTTCCCGACAATCTCTTCAAGAATTTCTTCACCTTCTCCAAAAATATGCTCACCGAGTTTTTTTCTTATTTGTGTTTCAATCTCATTAATTCTTTTCGTTGCAGCTTTCTCATTATCTGCTTTTACGTTTATTCGTAATCTCACCCCTTCAATACTTGGAAGGAATGCCAGTTTATCATTGCCGATTATTGAATGCACATCTCCAATCATTTCATTTAGAACAGATTCCCCTACTCCTGTTGTCAGCAAAGTTTTCTGCTTTAAAACGTAATCGAGATTTTTCTGAAATTTTTCATTTAGCATCGGAGTAATTACATCCTGAATCATTGCCTTCATTTCATAAGGAACTCCCGGCAGAGCAATAAATACTATTCCGTCTTGCTCCATCCAAATACCCGGAGCAGTGCCGTTAATATTCCAAATAACCTTCGACTTAGAAGGCACCATCGCCTGTCCGATATTAGTTTCAGGCATTGTTACGTTTCTCGTAGAAAAAATTTTCTTTACATGCTCTAAAACTTTCTCATCTAAAATTAATTCATCATTAAAAAATTTTAAAAGAACAGGTTTTGTAATATCATCGTGCGTTGGTCCCAATCCTCCTGTAATAATTGTCAAATCGTAATTATTCAATGAATCCTTAAATTCATCCAAAAGCATTTTTTCGTCATCACCAATTGTAACAGATTTTTCTACGGGCATACCAAGAGAGAATAAAACATCGCCGAGGAACGCAGCATTAGTATTTACAATCTGCCCGATTAAAATTTCATCCCCGACTGTAAGTATTTTCGAATTCATAATTAAATATTAAATCAAATATTAAAAAATCTTTGAAACGCAATTATTGTAAAAATTGAAACAACTCCTGCGTAAATTGCAGCCATAACATCATCAAGCATAACACCAAGTGCTGTGTGCTGCTGGTCAAAATATTTTGCAGGCTGAAGCTTTAGTATATCAAATCCTCTGAAGCCGATAAAAGTTACTGCACAACAAAGCAAATTCAGTTTCCAGTAACCTGAAGCCATAACAATCATAATCGTAAACCATTGCCCTATGACTTCATCCACTACAACAGTAGAAGGGTCATCGCCGTATCGTTTCATCATTGGGATTGTTGCATACGTTCCGAGTATAAACACGATAAGAAATGCAATGCTCAAGGGCATCGGTGCATTCATCGATGGAAATAAAAATATTACAAACGCTGCAAGGCTGCCAACTGTACCAGAACCTTTAGGAAAATATCCTGTAAAGAACCAGCTTGCAATAAGCTTGCTGAAAAAATCAGGATGGAAATCAGGATTTACGATTTTCTTTTCTTTAATAAATCTCATTGGGAATCTCCGTTTGCGTTTTTCTTTTCAAAAAAATATGTGATGCCTGTATACAACGTTATAAATGTTACAAAGGACATTAAAAAATAATTGTAAGGAGAGAATAAGTAGTCATTGATATTTATCTTGGCCTGCAAATCAGCCGTTACATCTTTCCACAGGAGAAGCACAAGAATAACAAATATGAATGTCATTTGAAAAAAAGTTTTTATCTTGGCAATAAATGAGGTAGGCAGTGTAACTCCGTTGGCTTCTGAATAAGAACGCATTACAGTGATAACTATATCACGAATAACTATAATAAGTACCATCCACATAGGCATAAAACCTATTATATAAAAACCAATGAATGCGCAGGAAGTTAAAATTTTATCGGCTAGCGGGTCAAGAAAGATTCCCGTTTTGGTAACCACTCCAAATTTGCGGGCATGCCAGCCGTCGTACCAGTCAGTTATCGATGCTAATAAATAAACTCCCACCGAAATTTTCCTTAATGTTAAATCTTGCGATAGAAACATATATAAGAAAACCGGAGAAAGAATTATCCTCAATACGGACAACTGGTTAGGTAGTGTCAA
>JBBRQV010000104.1:0-11424 GCA_038225955.1 Ignavibacteria bacterium
ATGATGTTTTTGTTCATATCGATAAGGCGCAGATAATAGAATATTTTCAGGAGTTTGAGCGGGTACTGAAAAAGAACGGAAGAATAATTCTTCACTACAGTAAGGTAGGGGATAAGTTTGGAGAGTATAGAAGCAGATTTACCTATGAAGATATGGATGAATTAATGAGTGAACTCAAACTAAAACTCATTACAGAGTATGATGTTGAAACATTGGAAACTGATAAAGGAAGTTTTTTTGAAGTAATAGCTGTGATAGATAAAAATAACAATGCGAACGGTTAGTATTTTTGGTTTTGATTTTCTTGACTTCAGCTACGATGAAATAATTTCATTAGTGCATGAAAAGATTTCAAAAAACGAATTATTTACATTTTTAAATGTTAATACTCACATACTAAATGAATCAGCAAAGGATAAAAAATTAAGGGAGAACTTGCACAAGCTTACCGGAATTTTTCCTGATGGCATTGGTGTTCACATGGCATCGAAAATTCTTCATGGAAGGCATGCATTTGAGTATAAAATTACAGGTACGGATTTATATTATAAAATTCTTGCATACGCTGAAAAATATAATAGAAAAGTTTTCTTTTTTGGAGGTAGTGATGAAGCTGTAAATAAGCTTCAAAGCACAATAAAAGCTAAATATCCGAAATTAAATATTTCAGGTATTATAAAACGAGAAACTAATTTTACTGATTTAACTGTAGCTAAGATTAGGTCTTCCAATTCAGATATTTTATTTGTAGGTTTAGGTTCGCCCTTCCAGGAAGACTGGCTGGCGAAATTTTCAAAGCAGGTTAATATCCCCGTCCAAATAGCTATGGGCAGCGGAATAGAATTTTTGTCAGGTAATTACAATCGGGCTCCCGAAATTTTTCAGAAGTTTGGTCTTGAGTGGTTTTATCGTTTTCTCAAAGAGCCTTCAAGATTATGGAAAAGATATTTTTTAGGTAATCCGCTTTTTATATATAAAATATTTTTACAAAAGTTAAAAAAATAACACCCCTATAAAAAATGAAAAAAGTAATTCTGTTTATGGCATTCATTTGTGGGATAAATACATCTTTTTCACAAAATTTTAATTGGATAACTCCAAATAAAACCTACCTCAAGCTCTACCTGGTTCAGGATGGAGTTTACCGTATTAACAAAACTGATTTTACGAACGCAGGGATAAGCACTACCACTATAGACCCCCGCACCGTGAAAGTTCTGTATAAAGGAAATCAAGTCCCCATATACTTTGAAGGGGAAGCAGACGGAGTCTTTAACGATAATGACTTCTTTGATTTTTATGGAACAAGAAACTACGGCGGAACTACCAACTATCTTGAAGGATATGGCGACACCTTAAGCTATACAAAGTACGAGTACAATAATTATTACTCTGATACTTCGGTCTATTGGGTGGATTGGAACGGCCCCAACGGCTTACGGATGGCTGATATAAGTTCATCCAATTCGTTTCCCTCCTATCCCGCTCCTTACTATTTCGATAAGATTCACAAGGAGTACGATTTAATTTATTCTTTAGGGGCAAGTGTTAATTCGCAAAATGATTACAGGAATTTCAATCCTGAGCTTGTTGAAGGCGAAGGCTGGTATTGGAATGATTTATTTCACTTGTATAGTGTCAGAGATAGTTCACGGCTTAAAAATCCTTTTATATCACAGCAGAATATTTGTAAAATTAAATTTTTTGCATACCCAAACTCAACTGATACAAACAGGATAATTATCACGTTCGATAATTACCAACTTGGTGTTTATAAGACAGTCGGTTATTACAAATATGATACAACTGTTTCTTTTCCATCAGCTTATATAGATACCAATGCGCAGCGCTCAAGAGTAATTTTTACTTATCTGGATAGCTCAAATAATAATGTTCAGGGGAATGTTTATTTTGATTCATTTGATTTAATTTATCCTGCGCAGTTTAAGTTTTTCCAGAATAATTTTTACGCAGACCTGACAGTCAATAATGCAACAACTGATACTACAAGCAAACGATTCAAAGTTTCGGGATTCACATCCCCAAATAATTTAACATTATACGATACAAAAAACGGAATAAGAATTACTAACTATACTACTTCAGGCGATACTCTAAGCTTCAGCGCAAAGAATAATGCAAATATTCAGATAACAAACTCAGGCACATATTTAAAACCATTCCGTGTAAAACAAAAACAGGTTGCGAATCTTGTAACCGGCGGAGCAGACTATATACTCGTTTACCCTCCTCAATTTGTAAATGCTGCGGAGCAGTTAAGGCAGCACCGCCAGTCAGTAGATACAATGCGAACAATGAAAGCAAATGTGGAAGATATTTACGATGTATTTAATTATGGAATGGAAGACCCAAAGGCAGTACGCGCATTTGTAAAAAATGCTTATGTAACCTGGACAGCACCAAAGGTAAAATATTTATGTCTCTTTGGAAGAGGCTCCATTGACCCGAAGAAAAACGGAAGCGGTTCACAATTCTATATTAACCAAGTCCCATCTTATGGAAATCCTACCTGCGATGGATATTTTGGCAACGTTTACGACTCAGCAAAAATTTATGTTCCTCACGTTTCAGTAGGAAGACTGCCTGCATATTCCGAGCAGGAAGCATCTGATATCGTGAACAAAATTATCAGCTATGATAATCAGCGGAATAGTTTTGCTCCTTGGTGGAAAAAAGATGTAATGGTTGCGGGGGGACTTACAGTTTCTGAGCAATTAGAATTTCAACAAGTATCTAATACAATTATTTCAAATTATGTCGGTCCAAATCCTTTAAGATTATCAAGCGATAAAATTTACAGAAATGATGCAGGCGGCGGAATTTCATTTCAATATTCAGACTCAATTATCAATACATTCAATCGCGGTGCATTGTATTTTAACTATGTAGGTCATGCAGGTAATGGCACATGGGATAACGGACTTGAAAATCCTGACTTGCTCTCTAACGGATTGAAGCTTCCGCTTGTTTTCAGTATGACGTGCTTTACGGGGAAGAATGCAGTCGGCGAGTTCAGAGGCTTCGGTGAAAAATTTATTTATCTCCCAAATAAAGGAGCAATCGGTTATATAGGAAATTCAGGATGGACATTTTCAGGAAACGGCGAAGCGTTGAATAATAGATTTTTATCTGCGTTCAAAGGCGGTATGAGAAGACAGGGAGACATGATGAAAAATGCAATTTTTACTGATTCAAATAATACAAGTTATACTTCAAGATTTACTCTAAATACTTACGTATTACTTGGGGACCCGGCTTCAAAAATTTTACTGCCAACTTATCCTGAATTTGAAATTCTACCGGGAAATTTTTCGATGTCGAATCCTTTCCCTGCAGTGAATGATCCCGTTAATATTAAATTCTACACATCTGATTACGGCATAGGAGTTGATTCAGTAAAGATGCGTTTTCAGTTTTTCAGAAACGGCATAGCTCAGCCTGCAAAAGATACCATACTAAGAAACTTTGGAAGGATAATTGATACTGTAGGGTACAATTTTAAAATTACATCAAGTGGAAATTACAGTTTGAAATTTACAATCGATCCTGAAAACTGGTTCCCGCAGGAAGATAAATCAAACAATTCTATTACCGTTAATATTCCTATAAGAAACGTTTCGTATGTTCCTTTGAAACCTGTTGATAATGCTTTTATTGTAACTGATTCGGTGGAGTTTGTCGGTATTAATCCTAATGTTGATCCGAATAAAAATTCTGTAAAAGTTTTGTTACAGGTTGATACAACTTTAAATTTCTCTAATCCAAGAGTATTCTTTAAGCAAGTTACAAGTGGTGTTGTGACAAAGTTCAGAACTACTCTTCCGGTGGCAGATACAAATCTTGTTTACTACTGGAGAATGAATTCAGTAGTTAATAATGATTCTTCAGGCTGGTCAACAACTCAAAGATTGATTTACAATCCTTCAGGTACTTTAGCCCGCTCGCCTGAAGCGGCGGATTCAGTTGTAAAGTTATCGAAGAAACGCCTTGGTCAGTTCGATGCTGGAAGTTATCCCGGATTAGCATTTACAAATGGAACGGGATTTACTCTTCCTTATAGCAGCGCAGATCTAAGAGCTTTATCTCATGGGAATAATGGAGCCGAAGCATCGGAATTTACTTTCAATGGAGGAGTTTTCAGAATTGATAACAGATCTGTAAGTGGCTTTGCAATTCTTACAGCCAATAAACTTTCAGGAAAGTTCATTGAAATAAAAAGCTTTACTATCAATTCGGCTGCAAGCTCAGATTCGATTGTATCATATCTTAATACACTTGATACAAATAAATATGTACTGATGGGTAAAGTGAATATATTTGGAGGTGATAGTTTGAGAGCTAACGCAATTAGTAAAATAAAAGAATTTGGCTCAAAGATGATTGATAGTGTAAGAGGTGAAGCGCAATACACGTTCCAGACGTGGGCATTTGTTGGTCGCAAAGGCGCATCTCCTGTTGATTGCTCAGAAGATTATCATCCTAATAATACTGAAAATTCCTGCACAGATAACTGGTGTACTTCTATAGCATCTATATCGCGTTCGTTCCAGACTATAAACGGAAGCCTTACACAAAATTTCGGACCTGCAAGGTCGTGGAAGAATTTTACTTCGTTCCAGACAGTGCTTCCGTTCTCAAGTATAAAATATAATGTTTTCGGAAAAAATACATCTGATCAAAGCGTATTGTTGTACAGCAATGTTGGCTCAAGTTTTTCATTTGATACATTGAATGCGCTTACATATCCGAACCTGACTATTACCGCTGCTTTTAATCTGGATTCGCTGCAGGGAAATGTTCCTCCTGCTTTGAAATCCTTTGTATTTAATTACGTTCCGCCTGTAGAGCTTGCAGTGGATAATTATTCATTTACAAAAAGCGATACAGTAATGCAGGAAGGTGATAGTGTTACGCTTGGAGTGAATTATACTAACGTAGGTTACTCTTCAATTTACTCTTCAATAAATTCATGGTACACATTTGTAAACGGTCAGAAGAGAATTTTGAAGCAGGATACAATCAGAACGCCGATTGTAGTAGATGAAATCAGAAATTCACAAGTGAGATTCTCCACTTTGGGCATGGGAAGACAAAGCGATACTGTTACTATTTTTTATGATACATATCCTGCTTATGCAGTTAACGAATTCAATGCTTACAATAATACAGGCGTCACCCAGATAATTGTAAAAGCTGATTCAATAAAACCTGTAGCTAATATTACCTTTGACGGACAAAATATTAATAATGGTGATTACATTCAGGCAAGACCTGAAATTGTTATTCAGTTGTTTGATGATAGTCCGATTGCAATACAGGGAGCAGATACAAATACTGTCAAGATAAAGCTTGATTCCAAGTATATTCCTTATGCAAATAATCCTGACCTTCAGTTTATTGTCGCAAGAGGATTTAAGCTTGCAGCAACAGTAAAATATTATCCGAAGCTATCGGAAGGCGAGCATAAAATCGAATTTGATTTTGTAGATAAAACTGGAAATGTAGGTGACACAATAAAAAATAGTTTCCTCGTCAGTTATGATTTAAAACTGTTAAGCTTGAATAATTATCCGAATCCTTTCAAAGATAAGACTACATTCACATTCAACCTTCAAGGTGAAAAAAGACCTGACAGCGGAAAAATAAAAATTTACACTTCGGCAGGAAGATTGATAAAAGAAATCAGTCTGGATAATCTTACTATAGGTTATAATCAGGTGCCATGGGATGGACGTGATAATGATGGCGATGCAATTGCTAACGGTGTGTATTTTTATAAGATGATTTTAACAGGCAACTCAAAAATAGAGACAAAAATAGAAAAAATAGCAATTTTAAAATAAAATATACGAATAAGAGTTAAATCTCTATCACTAACTGTGTAAAAAATAATAGTAAGCAGACTACATTATACTATGTTTTTTGACATATAAGCCTTATATTTATAATCGTCTTAGACATAAAATTTATTTAAAAACTAACGTGAAAAAGTATACACCCCTTTTTATACTATTTTGTTTAATACTATTCCAGAATTCGTATTCGCAAAATCCTAACTGGATTACTCCGGGCAAGACATATCTTAAAATGTATATAGCGCAGGATGCTATGTACAGAATAAACAGAACAGATTTTACAAACGCCGGAATTGACCCGAATGTAGTTGACCCGCGAACTGTAAAAGTTTATAACAAGGGAACACAAATTCCTTTATATTTTGAAGGTGAAGGCGACGGAACATTTGACAGTCCTGATTTTTTTGATTTCTACGGTGAAAGAAACTACGGCGGACCTACGAAGTATTACGATGAAGTAGGGACTCTTCAATATACCTTGAATGAATATTACGACTTATACTCCGATACAAATGTTTACTGGGTTGATTGGGGCGGCGCAGTTGGAACACGTTATGCAGACTATACTTATTCATCAGGAGTTGATTATAGCAGTTCAAATTTTAATGAGACACTTCACTTTGAGAAAGATTCTACATTCTCTCTTGGTCAGCAAATAAACACTTCAGATTACAGAAGATTTACCGTTGATAAATTTTTAGGCGAGGGATGGTACTGGAAATACATTCAGCCGTATTATGCAGTGTATCAAAATGTCTCAGTGCCCAAAGTGGACCCAAGTGTTCCCACTTTTCAGTTACGGGTTACAGGTTATCCTGCTGCTAGAAGCACTTCTTTATTTAACGAGCACGCCATTGTTGTTTATGTAAATGGAACTTCAGTTGCTACTGCTTTTGCAAATGATTTTGATAGGATGGATACCACTATTACGTTATCCACATCTTTGCTTTCATCTTCAAGCCCTAATGAGTTTAGATTTTTTTATGTACCGGGCGGAGCTTTGAATTTACAATTTTACTTCGATTTTTTTGAGATAAAATATCCGAGAACTATGCAGCTTGACGGCTCAACTCTGAAGATGGAGCTGCCTGCCGGTGATACTACATCAAAAAGATTTACTGTTAACTCAGTAAACACATCTGCTCCCTCATACATATATGATGTTAAAAATAATGTAAGAATTGTAAACAATTCTTACTCAGCAGGAAATTTATTATTCACAGCAAAATCTGATGCAAAGCTTCAGATTGCAAATGTAGATATCACACAAAAGCCAATAAGGATAAAACAAAAATCAGTTCCTAATCTTGTTACGAATGCAACGGGCGCCGACTATATAATTGTCTATAACGGTATGTTCCAGTCACAGGCTGAAGCAATACGTTCATATAGAAATTCTTTCGACGGAATGCGCAGCGTTAAAGCAAATGTTGAAGATATTTATGATGTTTATAATTATGGAATGGAGAACCCTTCAGCGATAAGATTATTTCTCAAAACTGCCTATGAAAACTGGACTCTTCCGAAATTGAAATATGTATGTTTATTCGGTCGCGGTTCCACCGACCCGAAGAACGGTCAGGTACTTTCAACTTTCTATGGTAACATTGTACCTGTTTACGGAAATCCGAATAGTGATAATTATTTTGTTACTTTTAATCTGAACAGCACAATCTATTCACAAAATATTGCAATAGGAAGACTGCCTGCATTTAATGTTGCAGAGGCTGAAATTATGAAGAATAAAATTGTTAATTATAACAATCAGCCTTTAGATGAATGGGTAAAACGGTTTGTGCTTGTAACAGGAGGAGTATCTCAGTCAGAGCAAAGTTATTTTCAGAGCATTAGTAATATATACGGCAATACTTACCTTACACCAAAACCTTTGGCAGGAGGTATTGATAAGATTTACAGAATTGACGGACAAGGCGGAGCAACATATAATTTTCAGGATTCGATTGTAAATGATTTCAATCGCGGTGCAACTGTAATTAACTATAGCGGCCACGCAGGTAACGGAACATGGGACCAGGGACTTGAAGACCCTGCGCTTCTCTCCAATGGAAATAAGCTTCCATTGCTATTCAGTATGACTTGCTTCACTGCAAAAAATTCTGACCCCGGAGTGAGAGGCTTCGGAGAGAAATTCTTTATAAATGATAATAAGGGCGCAATCGGCTATGTAGGAAGTACAGGATGGGCATTCACGAATGCGACTGATATACTGACAAAATATTTATTCAGTACTCTTAAAGACAGTGCATACAGAAGGCAGGGAGATTTGTTGAGAGTTGCTTCAACGATTATGAAATCGGACTCTGCAAACTTCTCTTCACGTATATCTCTTGAGTGCTTTAATTTCCTGGGAGACCCTGCGCAGAAATTATTGCTGCCTGATTTCCCTGAGTTTTCCATTAAGGATAATGATTATAAAATTTCAGACCAGAGCCCTGTACTTGGTCAGAATGTAAAAATCACAGCTTACCCGAAAAATTTTGGTATCGGTGCTGACTCTATGAAAGTAAAATTCCAGCTTTTAAAAAATAATGCAGCGTATAAATCACAGGATACAATTTTAAGGAATTTCAATTTTAAAGATTCAGTTTCATATACTTTTTCTATAGATACATTAGGAATTTACTTTGTCAGGATAAGTCTTGACCCGGATAACTGGTACACACAAGAAGACCCGAATAATAATGTTATAAACGTTCCTGTTAATTTAAAAAATAATTCTTTTGTACCGTTAAAGCCGGTAAGCAATTCTGTAGTGAATACCGATACAGTTTATTTCACCTGCTTAAATCCCGATAGTGATCCTGCAAGAAATTCTATACAGCTTACTTTGCAGTTAGATACCAATGCAGCATTCACAAATCCGATAATATTTATCAATAACAGTCCAAGCGGAGTTCTTTCAAAGTTTCAAACTGCAGTACCTGTGAAAGATTCCAATGTAACATACTTCTGGAGAACGAATGCAACAATTAACGGAAGCGTTTCGGGCTGGTCGCAGACACAGACATTCTCTTACAATACAAGAGTGTTCACTGCATCAAAGCTGAGTAAATCAGATTCGCCTTACTTGTTAGATTCAAGTGTTACTCTTTACCTGAAATCAAAAAACCAGTTTAACGAAGCAAATTTTTCCAATATAGCTTATCAGTCAGGCGGATTATCAATACCGCAATCAAGCGGAGTGATGAGATGCTACTCGCTCGGAAATAACGGTGAAGAAAGTTCATTCTTTATAGTGAATAGCAGTCAGATTAATATTGGGCAGTCTTTAAATCCCGGTTTGAATATTCTAAGAATAAGAAGAATTGATATGAAGATTCAGGAGCTCAGAAATTTCAGATTTAATTCTGCTACTTCTGCTGACTCGGTCGCCACATATCTTAACGGCGTCGATTCTTCAAACTATATCATGGTTCTTAAAGCGCTTGTAACCTCATCTTTTGGTATGAATGCTGCCTGCAGAAATGCATTCCAGCAATTTGGAAGCGTGTATGCAGATTCAACTCCGACATTCAATTCGTATTGGACATGGACTTTCGTTGGTTATAAAGGCGCAAATTCATCACAGGTTTCGGAGGATTTCCATAGGAACAATTCAAGTAATTCATGCGCATCTAACTGGTGCCCTTCTAACAGTTATCTTCCTGTGAAATACATGAGGACATTCGGAACAGTAACAGTGAATTTAGGTCCGGCTCAAAACTGGAAAAAATTCGGATGGGAACAAATTACGGGCACGGGTAACTCAATTGCAACCGATGTCTATGGAGTGAAGAAAGATAATTCAACAACATTGCTATATCCTAATGTTACAAATTGGGCAGGATTTAATTTAGATACGCTTAATGCTTACACATATCCTAATATTAATTTATTAATAAAGTTTAGCCTTGATACATTATCTGCTGCGCCGTCACCGGTTATAAAATCGGTTAATGCACAGTACAACCCGCCTTATGAAGTTGTAATGAATAAGGTATCGTTCCATTGCAAGGATTCAGTTGTAAAGCTTGGACAAAAAGTAAAAATTGATTTCAGATTTTTCAATACGGGATATAAAGATTTAAATAAATTTTATGTGAACTGGTATTACTTCCCATTCTCTCCCGGAAGAAAAATTCTGAGAGCTGATACAATCACTGCCGTTGTCCCGATTGATAGTTCGTTCAAAGTAATTCAGGACATAGTTATTCCCAGAGATAATTCACCATTTGCGGCTCCTACTTCGTCAACAATTTATGCAGAGGTTATTCCTTACGGTAAGTCAAATGAATTCTATTCGTATAATAATACAGGTCAGATAACATTCAGACTTATTTCAACTCCTATACTTCCTGTAGCTGATGTTTATTTTGACGGAATCGCAATTAAGAACGGTGACTTCGTAAGAAAGAGTCCCGAAGTAAAAATTAAGATAAACGACGTTGGTTCACTTATTGCATCGTCTGAAAATCCTGATGTTCAGAGTAACTCTAAGGCAACATTAAGAACATCGAACGATTCTTCTAACGTCAAGCTTTATCTTAATAAACAATATATACCGTATCATAGCAGTCTGAACAATGCATCGATAAGGGCTAAAGGATTGGAAAATTCTGCATCTGAAAATATCGAACTGAATCTTACTCCGAATTTAATTTTTGGTGATAATCAGTTAACCATAATGATTACCGATAATTCCGGAGTAAAAATCGACAGCATTACCTATGATGTTGTGGTATCTAACGAACTATTTGTGAAAGATTTTTATAATTACCCAAATCCTGTAGCAAGAGAAACAAATTTTGTTTTCAATATTGCAGCATCAACAAAGCCGCATGATTGTAAAATAAAAATCTATACTGTTTCAGGAAAATTAATTAAGGAAATATTTGCTCCGCTTAATATAGGATATAATCAGATTGCATGGGATGCGCGCGATAATGACGGCGATTACATTGCAAACGGAGTTTACCTTTACAAAATGGTAGTTGAAGACGATATTAAAACTGAGACGGCAATACAGAAGCTCGTGATATTGAAGTAATTTTTTTTGTTCTCAATCGACTCTGGTTACGAAGGTCCTCCTCCGTAATGTACATAACATAATAAGTATATAAAAAGGCGAAGGAAACTTCGCCTTTTTTGTTCTAATAATTTTGGTTCTCGTTCCGATGCTCCAGCTTCGGAACGCAAAATAAGTTTATGCAATTTAAACCGCCCCCTTAGTCACCCTCTTTATATTGAGGGGGAAGTAAACTACAAATTAGGACACTCCTCACAAACTTAAGAAAATTTCTTTTCCTTTAATCTAAACTTTGATTAATTTATTATGCTTAAAATTACTTTAAGCTGAGATTGGACGCAGAGCTTTTAAATAGGGAATTGGTAAACGAGTCACTTCTGAATTACGTAGTCTATTTTGAAAAACTGGACTCCACAAATAAATATGCTAAGGAAAATAATCTCCCGCCCGATGGAATTGTAATCACTTCGTTTCAAACAGAAGGAAAAGGCAGGTTCGGAAGAAAATGGATTGCAGCTCACG
>JBBRQV010000105.1:0-11384 GCA_038225955.1 Ignavibacteria bacterium
ATTAAAGAATAGTTCTTAATGTAAGTTTATAATTAAAAATACAGGAAAAAATTAAAAACCTTAATGTAGCGGTAGAATTATTTGACCTTTGTGCAGTTAAAGACTGCCGGAATAAATCCGAAATAGTTTGAAATTAATTAATAAAAATTAACAACCAAAATATCCGCCATAAACATTTTGAGATGAGTATTATTTAAGCTTTTAAAAGTAATTTAAATGAAGAATAAAATCAATTACACTACTCAATTTATCAATATTGTGCGTGGGATTTTTTTCAATAGATATGCTTTGGATTTGTTCTCCATTTCGACAATTTGCTTTACAGAATTGAGAAAATGGTAGCACTTCAATTTTATAATTGTAATAAGATTCTTAAAATGATATTTTCGTGCTAACGAGGATTTCCATTATTAAAATTAAAAACTAAGACCCATTTTCCCCAATGAACAAAAAACTTACTTTTGTTAAGGTGTTCTTTGCGCTTATAGTTTTATGCAGTTCTTTTACACAAAGAACATTTGCGCAGGCAACTTTTACAGCAAAGACAGATATTGCCCTGACATCGAGCGCAGGCTCAATGTTTATGATTGCTGCAGATATTAACAGCGATGGCAAGCAGGATTTAGTAACAGCCAATCAGAATTTAAACGGCATTTCAATTTTACTTAACACAACAGTTATAAATTCATTAACTCCGTCCTTTTCAGCGCAAGTAGATTTCGCTACCGGTACTGCGCCGCATAGTGTAGCAGCCGGAGATATAAACGGAGACGGAATTCCTGACTTAGTAGCAGTAAATACTACAAGCGCAACGGCTTCAGTTTTTCTGAACACAACTACTCCGGGAGCTTCAACTCCTACACTATCAGCAAAGACAGATTTTGCCACAGGCGCAAATCCATATTCAGTTGTATTAAAAGATATGAACGGAGACGGTAAGCTTGATATAGTATGCTCTAATCAGCTTGATGCAACTATCGGAGTTTTTATAAATACAACAACAACGGGAGCATTAATACCGACCTTCATGGCAATGGTATCATTTACTACCCCTGCCGGACCAACACATTTAGCCATAGCAGATTTTAACGGTGACGGCTTGCCTGATATTGTAGTTCCGAATAATACAGCCGCATCAATTTCAGTTTTTTTTAATACAACTACTACAGGCTCAACGACTCCGACATTCGGAACAAGAGCAGATTTTACAGCAGGAACAGCTGCGTGGTCAGTTGCTGTAGGAGATTTCAATCTTGACGGCAAGCCGGATATTGTCTGTGCAAACAGAAATGGAGCATCCGTTTCATATTTTTTAAATACAACGGCAACGGGAGCAGCAACTCCTTCATTTACTGCAAAGACTGATTTGGCCACAGGTTCAACTCCATTTGGAGTAGCAGTCGGAGATATGAATTGCGACGGCAAGCCCGATATTTTAAACGGAGCAAGAGGCGCTGCACAGTTTTCGGTATTTTTAAACAACACTGCTCCGGGAGCATCTAGCTTAACATTATTAACAAGAACAGATAATACAACAGCCAACCAACCGTATTTTCCTATTATAGCTGACTTCAATGGAGACGGCAAACCTGATGTTGCAACAAATAACGGAACAGGCAACAGCATTTCAGTATTTATTAATACAATGGATTTAGGCTCAGCCCCTTCGTTCTCTTTTCCAAGCAGTAGTAATATTACTGCGGCTGCAAGCATTCAGGATAATTGCTCAGCAGATTTTAACGGAGACGGAAAACCGGACTTAGTATGTACAAATTATACTGCAGCTTCAATTTCTGTATTTTTGAATACCGTTACACCAGGCGCATCAACTCCATCTTTTTCAGCTAAAACAGATTTCACAACTAGTACTTTTCCAATAGGAATCTGGAGCGCTGATTTTAACGGCGATGGAAAGCCTGACTTAGTTGCCGGTTGTTATGGTCCTCCAAAACTTTCAGTATTTATTAATACCACAACTCCCGGAGCATCTACACCAACTTTCACAGCAAAAACAGATTTTACATCCGCCAATACAGTTAATTTTGTGTGTTGCGCAGATTTCAACGGCGATGGAAAACCTGATATGGCATGCACAGACCTTAACGATAATACAATGTCAGTTTTTTTAAATACTACTACACCCGGTTCTACAACTCCGTCGTTTACTCCAAAAACAGTTTTTACAACAGGAACACATCCATTGAAGATTGTAGCTGCGGATTTTAACGGAGACGGTAAACCTGATTTAATTGTCGGGAATAGAGATGGAAATTCTGTATCTGTATTTTTGAATACAACTACTCCGGGCGCTTCAACTCCGACTTTTTCAGCTAAGACGGACTTTAGCGTAAACACTAATGCTGCCGGAGTTTGTGCAGGAGATTTAAACGGAGACGGCAAGCCTGACTTTGCATGCACTAACGGCTCTAATATTTCTGTATTCTTAAATACAACAACAACAGGCGCTTCAACTCCGACTTTTTCAGCTAAGACAGATTTTGCTACGACTTTCGGCACAAATCAGATAACTGCAGCAGATATGAATGGCGATGGAAAATTGGACTTAGTATATACAAATGGTGCATCCTCTCTTTCAGCATATCTGAACAACACTACAACCGGAGCATCAACACCCGCATTTATTTCCAAGACAGATTATACTGCAGGTCCCGGTCCTTTGGGACTTTTTATCGCAGATTTTAATTTAGACGGTAAGAAAGATTTATCCTGCTCAAATTCAAACGATAATTTCATTTCAGTATTTTTAAATACTGCATTTTTCCCAACTCCTGTTGAGCTTGCATCATTTATATCAAGCGTAAATAATAATAGCGTTAGCCTGAACTGGAATACTGTAAGTGAAGAAAATAATTCAGGCTTTGAAATTGAAAGAAATTCTTTCGGCGCAGGATGGAATAAAATTGGATTTGTAAACGGCAACGGCACAACAAACCATGCGCAAAGTTATTCTTTCACAGATAACGGATTAAGCTCAGGTAGATACTCATACAGATTAAAACAAATAGATTACAATGGAAACTACAAATATTATGATTTGCAGAATGAAGTTGTGATAGGTGTTCCGAATAAGTTTGCCTTGAACCAAAATTATCCGAATCCTTTCAACCCGACAACAAAAATAAATTTTGAGTTACCAACTAATGGATTTGTTGCCTTGAAGATTTTTGATTTGACCGGCAGAGAAGTTTCTCAGCTTGTGAATGAAGTAAAAGATGCAGGATATTATTCGGTTCAGTTCGATGCAAAAAATTTATCAAGCGGAACATATTTCTATAAATTATCTGCTGATAATTTTTCTGATGTAAAGAAGATGGTAGTTATAAAGTAGAAAGTTAATAAATTTAAAAGTTTGTAAAGTATTATATAATTTCGTTCCCAAGCTCCGGCTTGGGAACGTTTTTTTTTGTGTTAAAGTTAATTACTCAGTGAATAAGAAGTTGATATCAATTTAGTTTTCTTTTCAAATCTTTTCAAGTCGGTGATTGAAAAATTATTTTATCAATATCATTTTCTTTGTTTCCGAAAAATTATCTGAAGTAAGTTTGTAATAATACACTCCGCTTGGCAATGAGTGGGCATCGAAATTTATTTTATACTCACCTGCGTTTAAGTTTTCGTTAACTAATTCAGAAATTTCTCTTCCGTTAATATCATAAACTTTCAGACTCACGAAATTATTTTTCGGGATTTGAAAATTTATTGTAGTTGAAGGGTTGAATGGGTTTGGATAGTTTTGATGTAAAGAAAATTTATCAGGAATTTTTGTTGAGGTTTGAGTAATAAAAACATTCCCGCCTGTAGTTGTTTTAAGAATTATGCCTCCGCTGCCAACTACCCAGCCGGTATTTTCTGACGTAAAATAAAATGCGCTTGGCTGGTCGAAACCAATTATTCCCTGAAGTTCAGTCCAATTAATCCCACCGTTGGTAGTTTTATAAAATTGTCCTTTAAAATTAATACAATATCCGTTTTCTGAATCAAAGAAATGCGCATCGTTCATAGACCAATTACTCCAATTTATAAAACTATTACTCCAGTTAAGACCTCCGTTTGTAGTTTTAAGAAACCAATTTGAAGTGAAAATAAATCCTGTATTGGCATTAACAAAATTAATTGTTCTTGCGTTTTCATAAATTGGAATTTCTACCCAGTTAAGACCTCCGTTGGTAGTTTTTATAATCAAATCAGGTGAAGCACCTCTATCAGCTGCCCATCCTGTTTGTGAATCTATGAAAGTAATTTTCTGATAGCTTGAAGGACCTGAAAATACATTGGTCCAATTATCTCCTGCATTGGTTGTTTTGTAAATTCCTGTTGGAGAAGAGGTGAACCATCCTATTTGAGAAGTAATAAAAATAATATCTGTCAAAACCGTAGTTCCGGAAAACTGAGTAGTCCAGTTCAGCCCTCCATCAGTTGTTTTATATAAAGATTGAAATCCTCCAATCCAACCTGTAGTATTATTTACAAAGTTGAGACAATAAAAGTCTTTTGTTCCTATTCTCAAAGTATCCCATGCTGCTCCTCCATTTGCAGTTTTTAAAAACGAACCCTTAGAACCTGAAATAAATCCATGCTGGTTATCTATAAATTTTACATCACTTAAATACTCGTATGATAGTGAAGACAAGTATGGAGTCCAATTCAATCCACCGTTCGAAGTTTTAAAAATATTTTTTCGACTTCCCGCGATGATTCCATGGTTTTCATCGGTAAAATAAAGTGCGGGCAGATATTCGTCCGAGCTTATAGCAAATTTGTTCCAATTAATTCCTCCATCGGTAGTTTTTACTACAGCACCTAAATCGCCAGCTGCAAAACCTGTCGAAGTATTTATGAAAAATAAATTTCCACTACTGCCAATGTATTGATTTTGCCAGGTAATTCCTCCGTTAGTTGTTTTTAAAATATTTGCCTGAGAATTAGTTATCCAGCCTGTGTTTTCGTTAACAAAGAAAAATTTATTCACGAGTTGCATTTGGTTTATATAAAGCCATGAATCACCTTTGTAAGAAGTTTTATATAACTTATCAGAATTTGTAAGAAAATATCCAACAGAGTCGTTAACTAGTTTTATCTGCTTTATATAGCCATCTGAAATAGAATCTTTAAGTACCCAATTTATTCCTGCATTTGTAGTTTTATAAATTTTGCCATCATAACTTCCCGCAAAGCCTGTGTTAATATTTATGAAGGAGATATTAACGTACTCAGAGATAAATGTAGTTTTCTGCCATGTGTTTCCACCGTCTATAGTTTTTAAAATTACCCCATCATTTCCTAAGTAACCCACAGCATACCCGTTGGTTAAATCAAAGAAGTAAACATGGTTTAAAAATTCAGCATCAAGTTTTTTTGGAGCCCAGCTTTGCCCTGCATCGGTTGTTTTCAAGAGTGAACCACTTCCCTGTGCAATCCATCCTGTGTTTTGATTTATGAAAAATACATCCTGATTAAACAAACCACCTAATGGTGTTGGGTTTTGCCAAACCCACCCGCTTTGAGGAAAACAAATGTTAAAACTAATTACAACAAGAAGGGGAATTATGAAAAGTTTGTTCATCAGCTAAAATTATTTAACCAAATATGAAATAACTGCACCATAAAAGCAAAGATTTTTTTGGCGGTTTTATCCTATATCTAAACTCTTGATAATAATACAATTACGAATGGGTTATGAATTCTAATATTTTAAGCACAATTTTTTCTATATTCTACATTATACCACCCCTAACCCCTCCTTGGTAAGGAGGGGAACTCATAGCATACGCAATTTTGTATTCATAATTCATAATTCATCCCTCTGAAGACTGGACTGGGCAAGCCCAGTAATTCATAATCAAAATCCGCCTTGAATATCTAAGGATATTTTCTTATTTTTACATTAAAATAAAACAGAAAGAGGTAATTTCTTTGTTCAAAGTCATCATTCAAGAAGGCGAATCTATCGATAAGGCATTAAAAAGATTCAAGAAAAAATATGAAAAGTCAGGAATCTTAAAAGAATTCAGACGCAGAATGTTTTTCACAAAGCCATCAATTGAAAAGAAAATGGATCTAGAACGCGCTATTAGGAAAACTAAAAGAATAATAGCGGAAGAAAACAATTAATTTTTACTCTGTATCAATTAATTATAATTGACATAAAGATTAATTCAATTTTACCCGCCGTTACTTTCAATAGTATGGGCGGGTTTTTTATTTTAGAAAAGTTTAGCATTACTACATTCTCTTTCCCAAACTCTGTTTGGGAAAGCAATCGTGAGCGAAACTCTGTTTCGCGTTGAAACGGAGTTTCAAATCCGGTTCCGTCCCAAACAGGAGTTTGGGACGGAGAACAAAAAAATAAACGCGGCACAAATTATTGTGTCGTTGCAAAGATACGGAATAAAAGTTAACCACCCCTAACCCCTCCTTGAAAAGGAGGGGAACAAAGGGCAAACCACCGGGGAAAAAATTTTGGAAGTAAACAAAAAAGCAAAAATCAAACCTTACATAAAAAAAGCTGAAATCAAAAAAAGAATTTCTCAGCTTGCTAAAAAAATAAATAAAGATTACAAACATAAGAAACCGATTTTCATAGGAATACTTAACGGCTCATTTATTTTTATTGCCGACTTAGTAAGAGAGATAGAAGTAGAATGTGAAATAGATTTTCTAAAACTCTCCAGCTACGGTGATAGCAAAATCTCTTCCGGGCAGGTTACGCTTCTAAAGGACTTAAACTGCGAAGTTGAAGGTGCTGATATTATCGTTGTTGAAGACATTGTTGATACAGGACTCTCTGTAAAATTCATTCGCGATTTAATATTGCTTAAGAAACCTAAATCAATAAAATTCGTAACACTGTTATACAAGAAGGATGTTGCCAAACTGGATTTCCCGATTGACTACATAGGGTTCAAGATAAAGAATGATTTCGTAATAGGTTACGGTCTTGACTATGCCCAGAAGTACAGGAATTTAAATGGTATTTTTGTGTTATAATAAATGAATTAAATTTTAATACTAATCAATTTTAATGGATAATAATAAAAAGAAAAAAACAGGAAACGATGACTTTAACTGGAGCCGTGTTTTCAGAATCGTTCTCGGGTGGAGCGCAATTTTAATTGGGTTCTTTCTGATAATGATTTACACGAAGGGCTCTGAAGGAAAGTACTCCGATATTTCATTCGATGAATACCAAAGATTACTGCGCGATAAAAAAATTGAAAGCGCAATAATCAAAAAGAACGACAACAACTACGAATTTATGGGCAAGCTGAAAGGCAACGAACCTGTAAATATCGGCACAAGAACTTTTACCACAGATAAAATTACAGTATTCCTTCCATATACAAATGTAGATGATACATACATAAAATCATTGAACGATGCAGGTGTAAAATTCTCTGTTGAAAAAGATGATGGCGGATGGCTTGGACCAATACTCGGTATGCTTCCTTGGATACTTATAATTGTATTCTGGATTTTAATAATGCGCAGAATGCAATCGGGCGGCGCAGGCGGCTCGCGTAATATTTTTTCATTCGGAAAATCGAAAGCAAAGATGCTTAACGAATCTGCAATAAAAGTTACATTCAATGATGTAGCGGGCGCAGATGAAGCAAAGCAGGAGCTTTCAGAAATTATAGACTTTTTAAAATCACCGGGCAAATTCCAGAAGCTTGGCGGTAAAATTCCAAAAGGTGTTCTTTTATTAGGCCCTCCGGGAACAGGGAAAACTTTACTTGCCCGCGCAGTAGCAGGTGAGGCAGGCGTTCCTTTCTTTTCAATCTCAGGCGCAGACTTTGTTGAAATGTTTGTAGGCGTTGGGGCATCGAGAGTTCGTGATTTATTTGAACAAGGTAAGAAACACGCTCCGTGTATAATTTTTATAGATGAAATTGATGCAGTAGGTCGCCATCGCGGCGCAGGTATGGGCGGCGGACATGATGAAAGAGAGCAGACATTAAATCAGCTCTTGATTGAAATGGATGGCTTTGAACAGAACAACGGTGTAATAGTTATTGCTTCAACAAACAGACCTGATATACTTGACCCTGCTTTATTAAGACCGGGAAGATTTGATAGACAGGTTGTTGTAGATAGACCTGATGTAAAAGGACGAGAAGGAATTTTAAAAGTTCACACAAGAAAAACTCCACTGTCAAAAGATGTAAAGATAGATACAATCGCAAAGGGTACTCCGGGATTTTCGGGGGCAGATCTTGCAAACCTTGTTAATGAAGCAGCGCTTCTTGCCGCTAGAAACGGTAAAGATGTTGTAAGCATGCGCGAACTTGAAGATGCGAAAGATAAAGTTATGATGGGTACTGAAAGAAAGAGCATGATTATTTCCGATAAGGAAAAACTCACAACTTCATATCACGAGTGCGGACACGTTATCGTTGCGCGAATGATTCCTGAAGCTGACCCTGTGCACAAAGTTACAATTATCCCAAGAGGAAGAGCATTAGGTGTTACAACTTATCTTCCAATGGATGAAAAACACAGCTACTCTAAAGAGCATATCGAAGCAATTATTGCTTACGCTATGGGTGGCAGAGCAGCAGAAAAAATTATATTCAACGAGCTTACTACCGGCGCAAGTAATGATATAGAACGCGCAACGGGAATGGCAAAGAAGATGGTATGTGAATTTGGTATGAGTGATAGATTAGGTCCTGTAGCTTATGGGCAGAAACAGGAAGAGGTTTTCCTCGGACGTGAAATGGGGGCGCATCACAATAGAGATTATAGTGAAACAACACAGATAATAATTGATGAAGAGGTGAAGAGAATCATGTCAGCAGGTATTGCGCGTGCTGAAAAGATTCTACGCGAAAATATTGAAGTGCTTCACAAGATGTCACACATTTTAGTGGAGAGGGAAATACTTGATGCAGAGGAAATTGATATGGTTATGAGAGGTGAAACATTGCCCCCTGTTGTTAAAGAGCAGGTTGTCCTTGCTCCTGACCCTAACAAAGAAATAAAGAAAGAAAAAAAGATGAAGGACGATCCGGGCTTTTCGGGTAATGTAGCATTAGCAAATTAAGGATGGGATATTCGGATAAAAATATTGATAGAGAAAAATTTGTTTCAGACGCTGAAAGTTACTATGAAAAAATTAAATCTAAATACGAACCTGATTTAATTGGAAAGTTTTTGGCGATTAACCCTGAAACAGAGAAAGTATATTTAGCTGATACAAGCATTGATGCTTTGGATAAGGCAAAAGATGCCCAGCCTACAAGTCGATTTTTTATAAAGAAGATTGGCTTTGGAGCTATCGGAACGTTGGCAAGCTATTTTCCGGAAAAGAATCTGAGAAAACATGGTTGAAGGTTTTATGAATGGCAATGTTCCGCTCATTACAATTGCGGTAACAAATAACAAAAATGTTTTAGATATAACCTTTACTTTAGATACCGGCTTTACAGAAGATTTATTAGTTACACCTGAAATAGCTTCAGAACTGGAATTAGACATTGAAAACTTTTCTGAACTCTACGTTGCAAATGGGGAAAAAGTAACCCTTAATTTTGCAAATTCTTATGCGATAATGGAAAACAGTAGAAAGAGGGTTCAGGTTCTTATATCAAATGGCATTCCTTTGCTTGGTATTGGTTTCCTTACAAAGTTCGGTTACAAAGCAATAATAGACTGTAAAGAAAGAACTGTTGTTTTAGAAAAGTAATTTTAGAAAAAATATTAGAGCGGTTCCGTAATGAATTTTTCGGAATCGCTTTTTTTATGCCCTTGCCATCCCCCTCCTTAATAAGGAGGGGGTAGGGGGTGGTTAACAGATAAATGGAATCAGGAAAAAAGTTAGATATAAAGGAAGAGTTCTTAAGGAAATTGATTCACATTGGCTACTCTATAGTTCCGTTTATTTATTTGCTCACCGATAAGAAGACGATTCTAATTATTACCGGCATACTTAGTATCTACATGGTTGCCCTGGATCTAGCTCGTCTAAAATGGAAATGGCTCCACGATTTATATCTGAAAGTACTCGGAAAAATTTTACGGAATCACGAAGTAGATAATTCGAAATCGTTTTTCACCGGCGGAACATATATAGTTCTTTCATCATTATTTTGTTTCATTTTTTTTGAGAAGCACGTTGCTATAAGCGCAATGCTAATTACAACATTTGGAGATACTGCAGCAGCGCTATATGGAAAACATTTCGGCAAGATAAAAGTTTTTGATAAAACTATTGAAGGCAGTATAGTTTTTTTTATCACGGGAATTATAATTCTTTATTTCATGGGATTACTCAGTGGTATATTTTTGATTCCCGCTCTTGTAGCATTGTTCATTACAGTAACACTTGAACTTTTACCTATTCCCATTGATGATAATATTCTTATTCCAATTTCATTTTGCGTAGTGTTTAATACTGTGAATATGATTTTAGGAAACGGATGTATGTGTTCGTGATTGTATTGAGTAGGGTGTATAAAGTAGTAAGTATAAAGTAAAAGTATTGAAAATAATTCATCCCGCTAAAGACGGGACAATTTCCACAGTAATTCATAACTCATCCCGCTAAAGCGGGATTTCGCTTTGCTCAATAATTCTAAATATCATAAAAAATGTCTTTAAGATGCGGTATAGTAGGACTTCCAAATGTAGGGAAGTCAACGTTGTTCAATGCTTTAACCTCTTCGCAAAATGCTGAAGCGGCAAATTATCCTTTTTGCACAATCGATCCGAATGTGGGAACAGTTATAGTCCCCGATGAAAGAATCGATAAGCTCGTTGCATTATACAATCCGAAAAAAATTATTCCTTCAACGATTGAGTTCGTTGATATTGCAGGACTTGTAAAAGGAGCATCGAAAGGTGAGGGGCTTGGCAATCAATTTCTCTCTCATATAAGAGAAGTTGATGCAATCATTCACATCGTAAGATGTTTCGAAGATGATAATGTTATTCATGTAGAGGGAAAAGTAGATCCTGCCGATGATATTGAAGTTATTGAGACAGAGTTAATCCTAAAAGATTTAGATACTACCGATAAGGGAATTGACAGAACTTCAAAAGGATTGAAATCAGGCGATAAAAAAATCAAAGCGGCAGTTGATGTATTAACAAAGCTGAAAGAACATTTATCAGGCGGAAGACTTGCTAAATATTTTACAAATGAACTTACGAGCGAAGATGATAAAATTACAATCCGTGATTTGCATTTACTGACAGATAAACCATTTTTATACGTAGCGAACGTAGATGATTCAAGTTCAAAGGGAAATAAATATTCTGATATAGTAAAGGAAATTGCTTCTAAAGAAGGAGCGAACTTTATGATATTATCCGTGCAGATTGAATCCGAAATTTCTCAGCTTGAAACAAAAGAAGAGAAAGTA
>JBBRQV010000106.1:0-11346 GCA_038225955.1 Ignavibacteria bacterium
GTATAGAAATGTAAGGGTAAATTTATTTTAATAGAACCATTCGCTTTGTGTCTGTGAAGTTATCTGTTTCAATCCTATAGAAATAAACTCCGCTTGGAAAATTGATTGCATCCCATTTATAATTATAACTTCCTTCATTTAAATTTTCATTAACAAGAACTGCAAGCTCTTTTCCTAGTGCATCGTAAATAATAAGTTTTACATTTGATTTACTTGAAACTTCAAATTCTATATTTGTAGTAGGATTGAAAGGATTTGGATAATTTTGGTTTAACGAGTAATTTTCAGGAATAATATTTTGTAATTGAGTTATGTTAGAAATTACCTTTTGAGTTGTATCTCCATACAAACCTCCATTTATCATGCAGCCTTTTAACCTATAATAGGTTGTATCTCCGTAATTTATCGTGCCATAATAAGCCGTGCTCGATTTATAAAAAACAGGTCCGAAGTTTTTACTATAATATCTGTATAAGTTTGTAATTGAGATGCCCACTGCTGTATTAACTCTGAAAAATTTTTTTACACTGGAACTAATGCCAAAAATATTCGTGTCACTTATATTATAACAAAAATTTACATTATTCGGGTGCTGCACACCCATACAATTTTTTACACTATCCCAAGGCACTGCACCAAGGCTGTCTGCTAATGTTTCATAATAATAACTGCAGGGGTTATTCGAATTATAGTTCATTAAGCTTCCCGTTATAGAATCCATTCTATACCAATTAGATTGAGAAGTATTTACTCCGATAAGTCCGGAAATTGCAAAATATTTTTTTCCATTATTAAAAATTGTGTCTTTAAGGATTAGAATTGCCTTTGTTCCTGATTCATACCGCGTAGGTTGAGTATTACTCCAGTAAGTTTTATAATATTCATAGACAAGTTTATTCCCTATGCTTAAAGGAAAATATTTATAGCCTGCAGTATCGGCAGAAGTAGAAGAAAAAGATTTTGACGAATTAAAGGTAATGCTTAACAGAATGAAGAGTATGAATCTAATTGCGAGGTATAACTTTGCTCCATTTATTTTTCTCATAGCTGAAGAATTTAGTTAATATTTATATAACTACTTAATTAATATATATTCCCATGTAATAAAAGTAAAGCTATTTTTAAGGTTCAGTTCTACTTTTTTAGAATGTTTATTTTACCAAATACTTATTTCTTTTCATTTAATCTATCATCTATAATATTTATATTGCGATATGATTGAACTTAACTACTATCTACTACTTTCAGCAATTTTATTTTCACTCGGAGTTATCGGTGTTCTCATAAGAAGAAATGCCATAATTATCTTTATGTGCATAGAGCTTATGCTCAACTCCGTTAACTTATCACTTGTAGGATTCTCATCATTCCTGGGAAACTCCAACGGTCAGATTTTTGTATTCATCGTTCTGACAGTTGCCGCAGCAGAAGCTGCTATCGGACTCGCAATTATTATCGCGCTCTTCCGAAACAAAGATACCATCAATATTGATGAGATAAATATTTTAAAATGGTAAACTAAATGTCCAAATACTTTTATCTCGTTACCATTCTGCCGCTGATAGGGTTTTTTATCAACGGACTCTTTGGCAGGAAAATCAATAACGAAAAACTTTCAGGCATAATTTCTTCGCTCGCAGTTTTCATTCCGTTTGTAATAGCGGTGATGACTTTTTTTGAACTGCTCGGCTTACCGCCTGAAGAAAGAAAAATTGTCATCGATTATTTTTCATGGATTGCCACTGGCAGTCTTCATCTTACCTATGCTTATTATATAGACCCGCTTTCGATAACACTTGTAATGGTTGTAACAGGTATCGGTTTCCTTATTCACGTTTACTCAATCGGCTACATGCACGGCGATAAAGGATTTGCAAAATTTTTCTGCTTCCTTAATCTCTTTATCTTCGCAATGCTTAACCTCGTTCTCGGAGATACTTTCTTGGTATTATTCCTCGGATGGGAAGGCGTGGGACTTGCATCGTATCTGCTAATCGGATTCTGGTACGAAAAAGAATTTACAGGCATTGCCGCAAAGAAGGCTTTTGTGGTAAACAGAATCGGTGACTTCGGATTTATGACTGCGATGTTTATGATATTCGCAAATTTTGGTACACTCAATATTCAGGAGTTCATAGGAAAAATTGGCGGGATGGGAGTCGGCGCTCCCCTTCTTGTTATTATAGCTTTATTATTATTTGTAGGCGCATGCGGTAAGTCTGCACAGATACCTTTATTCGTCTGGCTGCCTGATGCTATGGCAGGTCCTACACCTGTATCAGCGCTTATTCACGCAGCAACGATGGTAACAGCCGGTATATATTTAGTAGCAAGAACTTCATTACTATATGCTCTTGCACCGATTGCGCAGGAAGTTGTTCTTGTCATCGGTATTGCAACTGCTGTTATGGCAGCAACAATTGCGCTGAAGCAAAACGATATTAAAAAGATTTTAGCATACTCAACTGTTTCACAGCTTGGATTCATGTTTATTGCTTTGGGAACAGGTTCATACTATGTAGCAGTATTCCATTTAATAACACATGCATTCTTCAAAGCGCTTTTATTCTTAGGCAGCGGTTCTGTAATTCACGGAATGCACGAGGAGCAGGACATCACAAAAATGGGCGGATTGAAAAAATACATGAAGGTTACCTTTATTACTTTCTTCATCGGCTCATTGGCTATTTCAGGTATTCCTCCGCTATCCGGATTTTTCAGTAAGGATGAAATTTTATATAAAGTATTTACCGCTGCGGGAGTTTTCCCATATTTAATAGTATTGGCAACAGCAGCGTTCACGGCATTTTATATGTTCAGATTAGTTGCTCTTACTTTTTATGGCAAGGAAAGATTCGACGCAAGCCATGTCCATCCGCACGAGTCCCCTGCTACGATGACTATCCCATTAATAATTTTAGCAATACTTTCTGCCATTGGCGGATTTATAGGACTTCCTCATTTCTTAGGACCAAATTTACTAGAGCATTGGCTTGAGCCTGTATTTGCAAAAGCAAATTTAGTGCTTGAAAGTATTCACGGCGAGCATGAAGGCGCGCTTTCAACTGAGCTGATTTTATTAGCAACATCAGTTGTTGTTGCAGTTGTTGCAATCGTTGTGTCGTTCAGAAGATATTCTGTCCAGGATAAATTCCCTGCTCCTAAAGGATTTGGAAAAATTCTTGAAAATAAGTATTATGTTGACGAATTATACGAAACAGCTTTTATATTTTCAATAAGAGAGCTTTCTGAAATCGTTTTATGGAAAGTAGTAGATATAAATATCATAGATGGAATTGTAACAGGCAGCGGTAAATGGTTTAAACGATTAAGTTTTGACTGGAGAAAAATTCAGACAGGTGTTATTCAGGATTACACTACAATTTCAGTTGCAGGTATAGTTATTATTCTGCTGTATATAATTTTTAAAATGTAAGTTTTAGTATAAGGTTTATAAAGTTACAAGTTCTTAAAGTATAAAAGAAAGCCCTGTTGAAAAATTCAGCAGGGCTTTTTTGTTTGCAAAACTTATTTGAATTTAATATGAACTATTTTTGCTGATTATTCATTATGTATGCAACCACATTTGCCATATCCTGATTACTGATTGCTTCATAACTAAAGAACGGCATATACTTCTTTCCAAAACGTGACATGAACGTAATTGATTTTAAATTTCCGTCAAAGTCTTTAAATAAACTTGGCACTTTTTTTACTTTTGAATTTTCCCCATGACAGAATTTACAAGCGCCATTAAAAACTTCTTCACCCTTCGCCTTATCCCCAGTGAGTTTTGCAATTTCATCCTGATCTTTTTTTAACTTCTCTTTATCCTGAGTTGGTAATGCAATAGTGGTATAGACTGCATCCTTTACCGGGTCACCTTTTCCAACCAATTCATAATAAGCATTGAATGATGCGATTTGATCCGGAGTCAAAGGATCGGTATTTTTTAAAAACTGTTCCCAGCATACTGTTGCTCCGCCGGCAGTTTTCTTTACATCTTCACCTTTGAATTTACCCAGAAAAGTTTGTGTTCTTAAATCTGCATTTTTAATATTTGTATGATATTTTACTAAAGGCTCAGCGTCGTTAGTTCCGTCAGAGTGGCAATGAGCGCAGGCAAGACCTGTTACACCTGACGCTTTATAAAATAAATCTTTTCCTGCCTTAGCAAGCTCATCTGTTGATTTTGGGGTAGTAGTTTTATTGTCTGTAGTTGTGGTTGAGTTTTTTTTTCCACAGCCCACAATTAAAATTGTAATTGATAAAAAGAAAATTGAAATATAATTTTTAATCATTTTTTGGAATTTAATTTTTGAAGTTTATAAGAATTTTTAACTTCGAGGACAGAAACAATTTACAAAAATGAGAAGTGAAATGAAATATGGTTTTTATTCAGAAAAATATTAGAGTAAATAAAAAAGGCGGAGTATTAATCCGCCTTTAAAGTTATTATTAAAAGTTTAAATTATTTCTTCTTTGTGTTTCCTGTTTTCTTAGTCGTTGCGTTCGGATAAATATTAATCGAGATATAAGCCGTTCCCCAGTTAAGATTCTTCGACTGTGAAGAATACAATCCGCCGTTTTGATTTCCTAAGTTTGAGTAAAAATTACCTCCATCATCCCAAAGCGAACCGTTTACTCTTCCCCAGTCACTTCTTTCAGAAATATTAGCAGATGATTTTTCTTTTAACAATAAATTTCCAAAATCATATTTGAATCCTAATGCAAAGCCGAATTGAGGGTTAATTTTAAATTCTAATCCTGCATCTAAGTTCACACCGATTCTGAACCCGTTAAATTTGAATCTTGTTGTATCGTAGGAGTTTTCAGTTCTATTAAGCTCACCTGAAAAATTATTAAAGGAAATATATCCCCCAAAATAAGGTGAAACTACACTGGTAAATGCAGTAGGCGCAACTTCCAAACCTAATGCAACATTAATAGCGTTGAAGCTATAATTATAACTTGCAGGGAGTAATAAGTTCTGTCCTGCGTAGTTTATAACATAGTTACCTGATTGCGCTGATTGAAAAGAGTTAAAGCTCGTAAACCCAACTGAGCCAACCCCTCTAAGGATATTAAATTTATCAAAATTGATTTTTGCTTTACCAAATACAGAGAAGCCCGTTTTTGCTCCATAGTTATTTCTTAAGAAATCAACGGTGTCAATTTGAGTTACCTGAAATCCACTATAAAGTGAAGTTGAAAGAAAGTTATCACCTTTTAACTGATCTAAAGGCAATGCAAGTCCCACACCTATCTGAAACGAAGGTTGGTCAAACTGCGAGTATCCTTTTGAAGTGAAAGCGAATAACGCCAATAAAACAAAGGGTATTATTTTTTTCATGTGAGGTATTTTATATTATTAGTGTTAAATTAAAATTTTTGTGAGAGCCGCTATTACTGCTGTTTCAGCTCGTAATTTCCTAGAACCAAGCGAAAGGACTTTCCAGTTTTCTTCTTTTAACTTGCTAACTTCAGAGTCTGAAAAACCTCCTTCGGGTCCTGTTAAAAGGTAAATATCCTGCTTGTTCTTATAAGGCTCAATCGTTTGGCTTTGATCGGCAAACTCATACATTGCCAGCTTGCAATCAAAGTCCTTAGTTTTACTCAACATTTCCGAAAATGTTTCCGGATTATTCAATACAGGTTTGAAACATCTTTGGGACTGGCTCATCGCCGAGAGTATTATCTGGTTCAATCTTTTCTCTTTATTAGCAGAAAAACCTGACTTATTGATAACTCTCTCTGAAAAAACAGGAGTAATACTTTTCACCCCAAGCTCAACTGCCTTCTCGATTGCAAATTCAAATCTTTCGGCATTTCGCAAATAGCAAATATATAAATGAGTGTTAACCTTAGATTCAAAAATATCGAATTTCTTATTTAAAATCGTGCAAGTAATTTTTTCCTTGCCAATACCTTCAATTTTGCATTCGTAAACAGCTAACTCTCCATCAGTAATTGTAACTAAGTCCCCTGCCCTCTTACGCAAAACTTTTGTAAGATGGTTGAACTCGAAATTATCAATGATAAGCAAATTCTTCTCTTCCAATATATTTTTCTTTTCCGTGAAGTAATATTCCATAGTATATAAAAATTAGAAGGAAGCGTTCAGTGATAAAATTAATTGACTTCTGAATCCATCATCCTGATGCCTGAAGGCAAAATCGGTTCTGCCTACAAGTCCAAACGGCAAAATAAAATTTAACCCTGCTCCGTAGCCATTATAAAATTTCGTATTGATTATTTGGTCATCTTTATTCCAAACACCTCCTACATCAATAAATAAAGTAGCGTACAAAGCAAATTTATAGCTGAAGTTTTTGACTATAGGTAGTTTTTTTACAAAAGGCATGTCAGCGCCTGCCACATAAAATGGCTGAACAATAGGAATTCTTAACTCGTTTGAGTATAAAAGTGAGTTATCTCCTTCGATAGCATAATTATTCCATCCTCTTACAATTCTTCCGTAACCTAATTGCTGGCGATGATAATCTGCGATATTGCCACCCCAGAATATGGTAGAATTTAGACGTGTACCTAAGGATATTAAATAATTGCTACTGAGTTTTATTGGGATGAATTTTTTAACTTCCACACCTATAGAACTGTAATTTATTATATCTCCGAATCCATACTTCTCATAATTTGCCGAAGCAGAAATTCCTGATAAAGTATATTCGTGTGAATCGCGCGTATCATAATTTATATTGTAGCCAAAAGATAAGTAGTTATCGGTTCCTGTAGTTGAAAGTGTTCTACCAACAATATAATCAGATGTAGAGATGCTGTTGAATCCTACAGTGACCGAATTTGAAAGCTCTTTAAAGATGTACTTGCCGATTGAGACGTTCGAATTCCAATTAAAAGTTTTGTATGTGCTTACACTATCTATATTTGTTGGAAAGCCTTGTATATCGCTTGAAGGAAGACTTTTAATATTGTTTACAGAGTAGCCGACACCGAATGAAGTAAAGTAATGCTCTTTTTTTCCAATCCAGGGAATCGAATAACTCAAATTTATAAACGGATCGTAAAATACACCGAATGAAAGTCCCAAAGTTTCGTTTCTGCCTCTGAAGTTTCGCCATTTCAGATGCATTCCAATCCATATTTTTTTCAAGTCTCCATCCTTATATCCACCGGCAGGAATTGGAAAAATGTAAAAGGTTTCCTGAACTGTAATTATTAAACTATATCCTTTATCACTTGCCGCAATTGGTACGATATCAACTTTGGTAAATAAACCAAGATTATAAATTTTTTGTAAATCGCTGTTTAAAATTTCAACTGTTGTGTATTCATTTTCCTTCGTCTCCATTTCTCTGAGAATAATTTCAGGCTCTGTTACCTTATTGCCGTCAATAACAATATGCTCAATATATAAACGGATTTTCTCAGGTGCTATTACGCTGTCAACCTCCTGCTTAAGAGAGTCTTGCGGTTGAGATTTCGAATCGCTTGCATAAAAAAAAATTATCGCTGCTGCTAATATAAAAACCTTAATCAATTTATTTATCAATGTATGTTAGTTAGCGGGTGCAGTTTTCATCTGCCTTATCTTATTCTGAAGAAGTTTTATTTCGGAACCTTTTGTATTAAGAGCTTCCGCTTTTTTTATTAAAGCTTCTGCCTCGTCAAGTTTTTGAAAGTTCATTAAGTAATTTGCACGGCTTAAATAAGCATTGTAGTATGCATCCCTGATAAAATTATGATAGTAATCATTCTGAGTAAGCGGTTGGAAAATAAATTCAGGCATTTTATAGTCATCATATTTTTCAACAGATTTTGTATAATTAATTAACATTCCCTGAGGAATTCTCATATAATTATTAGCAAATCTCTCGTTTTTCTCAGTTTCAATTTCAAAAGTAGTAAAGAAATTTCTATTAGGGTTTTTTTCTACGATGCTTGTCAGCAAATCTTTATAGTTCGTCTGGATTCTGGAAATATCCTGCCTGTCAGCTTCTGTAGAAGGTTTAGTATATCTGTTTGGATACTTTTCAAACTTTAAAAGCTCAGTGTAATAAATTTCAAACTCTGATTTACTGTTGGCGTAAACTTCAGGATAATGCTCTTTAATATAGGGTACATACCAGGTCTTTCTTAATAATTCTTTATCGATAACAACTATATCTTTTCTTATTCCTTCCACATATTGAAAATATATTGAAGCAGAAATCCAGAAATCCCACTGCGTTGACATAACAATTGAATTTTGTGGGACAGAATTGAAAACATTGAACGTATAATCTTTTACATAATAATTCTGACTTTCATTGACATATTTGAAGTTCTGTAAAACAGGAAGTACAGCAAAAAGTACAAGCACGAATGAAATAGCAGTTCTCTTTTTCTCTGATAATAGTCTTATAACAAACTGAAGAAAATACCCTATCCAAATAGCGGTAATTATATAAGCAAGAAGGAAGTAACTATCTATGTCATGAATATTATAGTTAGAGGCATATAAAACGCAAAACACGAAAAGTAAAATCGTCAATAAAAACAAACGTGTTTTTTTGAATGCCATTTCAAAAAGACCGATAAGAATTATCGCAAGCGGTAAAACTTTCAATATTCCGGGGAATTCATCGGGCAGATAAAAAAACTGCGCGAGATATGTAGTCACAAAGTATCCGAGCTTTTCAGCCATTACTTCAGTCCCGGTAAACATCCACACGCTGAACTGCTGACCTGTAAAGTGCCTGTAAAAATTGCCCCATGTATCAGGGTGCCCCCAGCTAATAACAGGATTGCTAGCGCGTACCGGGAGATAAATATAAATTGATAGTCCCAGAATAAACGGAATTGCCATCAATAAAATTCTTTTGTAAGTAATAGGGTTTGTCACACCTGATACAATCAAGTAGGTTACAAAAATACCTACTGAAAGAAAAATTGTACTTAGGTGATTACCAAAACTTAAGCCAAGTACAAACGACCAGACTAGCCAGTATCTCTCTCGGACGAGTAAATTTTCCTTTGTATTATTTACAGTTACATGACATGCACGCAAAAACAAATAAAGATTTGTAACTATGAAAAGAGTATGCAAAGAATATACTTCGATTGCATTTGATGTATCCCAAAAAGTTCTTGAGAAAGCCAATACTAATGATGCGCCAAGCGATATATTGTAAATTGAAATTATTGAGAGAGTATTTTCCCAATCATTTTCATTCAGCTTTAATTTTGTAAAGATAAATACCATTAAATTAAAAAAGATAAGCACCGTTACCGAAGAAATTACAGCGCACATAAAATTCAGACTATAAACTACTGAGCCAAAAGGCAGCAAACTGAATAGATGACCCAGAATTGTGAAGAGCGGATAACCCGTCGGATGCGCTACACCAAGCTTTGCGCAAACAGTTGTAAGCTCACCTGCATCAATAAAAGTTACTGTAGGAGCCAGTGTAATTATGTATGCAATAAATGGAATTACAAGCGCCAGAAACTGATAAACTAATTTTGTTTTATTCGTATTCATAAAAAAATATACTCACTTTTTAACGTTAGGGTTTAATTTGTGTTCCACATAGATGCACTTATTTTCAACATATTCAAATCCTGCACTTAACGCTTTCTCACGGGCCTCATCATTTATTACTTCAAGCTGTGTCCAGATTACTTTAGGTCTGTATTTCAAATTTAAAATTTCATCTACAATTTCCGGCAGCGCATCGGGATTTCTGAAAATGTTTACAATTTCTACTTCATCAGAAATTTCTGCTAGAGAATTGTAGCATTCAATTCCATCTACAGTTTTACCTGCCAATTTAGGATTTACGCCATAAACAGTATAACCGTGCTCTTTCAAATAAATTGCAATGCGATTGCTATCTCTGTAGAGTTTATCCGAGAAGCCCAACACTGCAATTTTTTTAAATCTATTTAATATGTCCGGTATTATCATTGTTTGCTCATTATAAAAAAAGGGTTTGAACTTCTCCAAACCCTTTCCAATATTTTATATATCAATAAAAATTAATTAATGCAGTAATTATTGCACACTCCGTCTAAGAATTTCCACATTAATTTTGATGAAGTTTCAGCAGCATGAATAGCGTGAAATTGCTTTGCAGGAGAATCTGATTTATTCAAAATAATATCTAACTCATCTTTTGAGTGATAAACATCAGCTTCTTCATGAACTGTAAAGAATTCAATAGCTTTGTTTGAATCTACTCCGTAGAATTTTTTTAACCCGTCAATTTTTGTTTTGGAGATTTCAGGCACCTGCATTTCATAGGCATATAAAGCTGAAAGCCCTTTAATGTAGTCTTCTGATTTTGTTAAGTCGTACATTCCTTTTACAAGGTCGTTTACTTCTGCAATCGGCTCTGCATTTCTTACTTCGTCTGCTGTAAGACCAAGACCTTCTGCAAAGTTAATCCATAACGAAGGATGATTTTCAATCCCTGTTTTAAATCCTTCTTCGTCAGCTAAATTTTCGACTAAAGTTTTTCTGATTTCAATATCATCGCAATTAGAATGCACTGCGCTGACAAATCTCGGGAAATGCTTTACAAAATGATAGTACTGTTTAGCATATTCTTTTAATTCTTCAATAGAAAGCTTTCCTTCATTCCATTTTTGGTAAAAAGGATGCTCAAGCAGATTGCTTTTTGCGATTGCGGAGTTGAGTTCTTTAGTAAAATTTTCTGGGTTCAGCATTTGAAATAGATTTAATTCTGGAATGACTAAATTTAAAATATTTTTATCAAAAAGAATATTACAAATTATGTCTTATAGATTTATTTTTTTTTCGATTTTATGTACCTTGTGGCTTATTATTAAACTATAAAATGATAATTTCCGACACTTCCGCGCTTGTTCTAAACTGGACTTCCTCTGACATCTGGAAATCACAAAACGTAACAGATTATTGTAACCGTCTGGATATCAGTTCTGCCGATAAACTTCTGAGACTTTTTGATGTAAAAGAAAACTATATGCATTTTCAGGCAGTGAGCAATAGAAAATTTTTCGTCAGAAAATGCGCAGTAGAATTTCTTGAAAAAAATAAAGACGGGCAGGTAATAATTCTTGCCGCAGGCATTGCTCCCCTTTCAGTCGAGCTTGCTTCGCTATTTCCCGAAAGCACGGTGTTCGATATAGATAAATATCTTATGAAGGATAAAGAAAAATTTTTGAACGGATTATGCCCCAATATCAGATTCATAGAGTGCGATATTACAAACATAGAATTACTTCATCAGGCATTATTTGATAATGAATGGAACAACGTCCGGCCTACAATTTTAATAATGGAAGGAATTATTTATTATCTGAAGGAAGATGATTTAATTAATATTCTGAAATTTTGTGCTA
>JBBRQV010000107.1:0-11274 GCA_038225955.1 Ignavibacteria bacterium
CATAGTTCCTTTAAATCAACGTGATGTACATTTTATGCAAAATTCAGGAGCAGATGATTTAACTATTCTTCCCGGCGAAAAGCAGACTTTCATTTTTGCTCAAATGATTGCAAGAGGAACTAACAATTTGAACTCTGTTACAAAATTAAAACAGCTTGATGACGTTGTGCAAACTTTTTATGATAGTAATTATACAATATGGATAACTCCTGTTTCAACTCTAACACCAGACAGATTTTCTTTATATCAGAACTACCCCAATCCTTTTAATCCCTCAACAACTATAAAATTCGACATAAGTAAGCCCGGATTTGTTTCGTTAGTTTTATACGATTCCCGGGGAAAAGAAGTCGAAAATATTATTAACCAATCCCTTTCTTCCGGTACTTACGAGTACCAATATAACGCCTCAAAACTTTCAAGCGGAATTTATTTTTATCAGCTAAAGGCAGCGGAGTTTCTGCAGACAAAAAAAATGGTTTTGATAAAATAGGTAGCTTTAAAAGTAAATTATTGTTATATATTAATTTATTCGACCTCCAATTTTAAAAAAAATGTCTTTGGAGGCTTTTAGTATTTCTAGTAACTTCGTACAGCTTTAAAAAATTAAACAACATTGCTATGAAATCTCTCTTAATTTTTTTATTTTGCGTTTTACTTTCGGCATCCTCTTTTTCCAGACCGAGAGAAACAAATTCCTCATCACCCTACTCAATTATTAAAACTCAGGTGTCGTCCAATGGCAATAATACAGCCACATGGATTTGGAATACAGGTGTCTTTGACCAAGATATGAGAACAACTAACACTGCTGGATTTGAATGGCCAAAAGGTACTGGTAAGTTTGCAATTTTTACTGCAGGTTTATCCACAGGCGCCTATGTAAACGGAGGTCTTCGCCTTGCTTCAGTATCATATTCCGGTGAGTACGCCCCGGGATATGTTCTCAACGGAGTATTTACAACAAACTCCACTTTTAAACTCTATAAAGTCAGCAGAGGCGATAATGCGGGCAACAATCCTGATTATGCAAATTGGGGATTGATGGTCCCTTATGGCGCACCGTTTGAAGACGTAAACGGTAACGGTGTTTATGATGCAGGAGTGGATAAGCCCGGTGTAAAGAGCGCAGTACAAACAATTTTTGTTTGTCTGACAGATGCAGATTCAACAAATCATACATCATCAGAAGGCTTCAGCGGAGGAACATCACCTCTTAAATCTGAGATGCATCTAACTGCATGGTCGTATGATAATGTTCCTTCAATAATGGATGTTCAGTTTCTTAAAATGCAGATAATAAATAAAAATAGTTCATCATGGGATAGCACCTTTTTCGGAATAGTCAGCGACCCTGATTTAGGAGATGCATCTGATGATTATATTGGATGTGATTTATCTAGAAACTTAGGGTATTGCTACAACTCTGATAATGCAGATGGTAATGGAAGCGGAGTTACCTATGGCGCAAACCCTCCGGCAGTAGGCTTTGATATGTTAAAAAGTGCTCGTAACGGCTCCGCGGAACTTGGAATGACTGCATTTGATTATTTTACTAATTCAGGTTCAGGCGGACCGGTTTGCGAACAGGATCCAAGCTCTGCTCCAATACAGTCCTACAATTATCTGAAAGGTTTCAAAAAGGATGGTACACCTTATTTAAATGCAACTCAAACTCCTCTTACAACAACAAAATTCTGCTTCACAGGTGATCCGGAAACAGGAACAGGCTGGACAGAATACTCAGGGGTAATTCAAAATTGCGGAGGGTCAATATCAGGTCCCGTAGTTCCCAGTGCTCCCGGAGATAGAAGATTAATAATGGTTTCAGGCGGATTAGATTTGAAAGTAAACTCATTAGACACACAGACATTTGTAGTTGCCCAAATGATTGCAAGAGGTACAAGCAATAAAAACTCTGTAACTAAATTGAAACAATTGGATGATGTTGTACAGGGAATTTATAACAGCAATTTTGTAATTGGAATAAATACAATTTCATCGCATGTGCCTGAGCAATTTTCTTTAAATCAAAATTATCCAAACCCATTTAACCCTACAACAAAGATAAATTTTGATATAAGTAAATCAGGATTTACTTCATTAGTAATATACGATATGACCGGCAGGGAAGTGACAAAACTTGTCAATGAAAATCTTAACGCAGGGAGCTATGAGTATGAATTCAGTGCTTTGAATCTTTCAAGCGGAATTTATTTCTACAGGCTTACGTCAGCAGATTTTTCATCGGTAAAAAAGATGTCACTTATTAAATAAGTAAAATAAATTCTTCTTTCAATAGCGGAGTGTCTTTATGGGACTCCGCTATTTTTTATTGCGGATTACATTTAAACCTTCTTATTTAAAATATTTATCTATAATCTCATCTGGTTTAGTCACACTATTATCCATTTCCACTAAAAGTACCTAATAAGTTTTTTCATAAACCGTATATTTCTGTAGCTTTATTAATTCTGGCTTTATAAACGTTTATTCTATAGAAATTTAAAAGATAAATATACCCAAAAATTCTCATTTAAAAAGAACATAATATTCACTATATTTGTTGTTTATCAAATTTTAAAATTTACAGATTACAATGTCGGATAATCCATTTTCAGCCATAAGCAGCTATTATAATAGAAACAGAAATCAGGTGATGATAATTGCCGGTGCCATAATAGTGATAGTTGTAGGTCTATTACTTTTCACATCTAAAAGAGCATCGCAAAATGAGGAAGCAGCTGTTTCATTATCAAAAATAAGAGGATCTTACGAAGCCGGAAATTATCAGGCAGCGATAAACGGAGACTCGGCAGGCAATAAAGGACTATTATTCATAGTTAATGAATACGGTCCTTCAGAAAACGGCCAGTTAGCAAAAATTATGCTTGCTAACTCATACTACGGTTTAAGAGATTTTCAAAATGCAATGAAGTATTATGATGATTTTGGTGGAAGCAATAAACTTTCCAAAGTTGCAGCAATATCAGGTATGGCGAGTGTGAAGGAAGCTCAGAATGATTACGTCGGCGCAGGAAAAGAATTTGAAAGAGCTGCAAACTATGATAAAGAAAATCCTTTCAGAGATGAATATTTATTTTATGCAGGAAGAGATTTTTCTTTAGGCAATGATAAAGTTTCTTCAAAAAGAATTTTTGATATGTTGAAGAGCGACTTTCCAAAGTCAAAGTACATTGCACAATCACAAAGATATAATTACAGCATAGATTAAACGCAGATTAATTTTTAACAGACAATGAGTTTAAAAGAAATAATTAACGACGACTTAAAGAAGGCAATGTTAGCCGGTCCGAGTGTGAGGTTGGATACAATCCGTTCCATTCGCGCAGAGATATTGAAAATGGATAAGTCAGGCATGAACAGGGAAATGACACCTGAGGAAGAAATATCCTTGCTCACTAAACAGGCAAAGCAAAGAAAAGAATCGATTGAAATGTTTGGTGCTGCCGGAAGACAGGATTTAGTAGCTAAAGAACAAGCTCAGTTAGATATATTATCAGAGTATCTTCCGAAGCCGCTTTCAAGCGAAGAAGCTGAAGCAATTATTAATAAAATTATTTCAGATACAGGCGCGACTACTCAGAAAGATTTCGGTAAAGTAATGGGAGCTGCATCAAAAGAATTAAAAGGAAAAATTGACGGAAAAATAATTCAGGAAATAGTTAAATCGAAATTAAACGGATAGTAAGAATTTATTAAAATAATTTTTGACTTATAAATCCGCTTTATGCGGATTTTTTTTTTACATGAATAAACTTGATATAATAATTGTAGTGCTCATTGCCATTCCTGCTTTGCTGGGACTTTCAAGAGGATTTCTCAGAAAAGTCTTTTCGCTTGCATCGCTTATAATAGGTTTATTCCTTGCTACAAAATTTAATACGGATTTTACTTCATTCATAATGAAGTTTTCTGGCTTATCATTAAAAACTTCTAACATATTATCGTTTGTGATAATTATGATGGGAGTTTATACTCTTGGCGCTTATATTGCAAAAAAGATTTCGAATATAAACTCACTGACAAAATCAGTTGATAAAACTTTGGGATTGTTCATCGGAATAATTCAGGGAATGATTATAGCGAGCTTATGTGTTATTGCTGTAAATAATTTTGATCTGATGAATAAAGAAATAATAAATAATTCGAAGCTGTATGTTTTTGTGAACGACTTTGCCCCGCGAACATTCAATACAATTGCTTCATTTTTACCAAACTATAAATCTTTTTACGAAGAGATAAAGTCTCTGACTAACTAATGTTTGAATTCATTGGAGAAATTCTAGTTCAGATATTAGCCGAGATTATTTTTGCTCTGATATATTATTTATTTCGGTTTGTTTTTTATTATATAGGATATTTCGTCGCGCAAATATTCGGAGTAAAAAATTATGACATAAAGGTAAAAAGACTTCGGGTAAAAATCAGAAGATTTAATCAGCGGGAGCATAGGAATAGAGAGGCATTCTGGGGCTTTATTCTGACGGTAGTTTTATTTTATCTCATTTTGTACCTAATAAAAATTTTTAGACATTAATGGATTCCAATATACACACATTACTCGAGTTTGAAAAAATCTTAAGCAGAATACAATCTTATGTCTATTCCGGTTTGGGATTGAGCTTATGCGAAAATATTTCTTTTATTACTAATAAAGATACTCTTGAATTAGAGTTATCTAAAACAGCGGAGATGAAAAATATTCTTACACGCGAAGAGTATTTACAGCTTGATGGTTTACAGGATGTAAGAAAAATTCTGTCCAAATTAAATATCGAAGGCAGTTATATCCCCTCTGAAGAATTCCTAAGCATTCTTACTTTTTTAAGAATTTCAAGATTAACAAAGAGCTATTTTACACGGTTAAATATCGGAACAGAATATGATTATGAATTTATCCCTAAGATTACATCAAATTTATTTACAGATAAAATTCTCGAAAGCAATATTGATTCTACTATAGATGAAACAGGCACAGTGAGAGAAACGGCATCGGCAGAGCTTAAAAGAATAAGAATTACAATAAGGAAAAAAACTGAAAGTTTACGTAAATCTCTTGAGAAAATATTAAAAGATATTTCCGATAAGGATTATTCGCAAGATGATATTATCACTCAGCGCGACGGACGATTTGTTGTTCCTGTAAAAGTTGAGAATAAAAGAAAAGTACCCGGCTTAATTCACAGTTCATCAAATACAGGGCAGACAGTTTTTATCGAACCTGCTGCAACAATTGAACTGAATAATGATATTACCGAACTTCAATATGAAGAGAGAAGAGAGATTGAAAGAATTCTTGCAGAGCTTGCCAAAAAAGTAAGAGTTCATATTCTTGAATTAAAATCGAATTGTGAAATTCTTGCAGAGATAGATTTCCTGCAGGCTAAGGCTAAGTATGGAATAGAAATTCTTGCAGAGAAACCAATTCTCAGTGAAGAAGAATATGAAATAAAAAACGGCTATCATCCGGTGCTCTTACAAAATCATAAACGCGATGAAGTTGTTCCGTTGAATTTCAGAATAGGAAAAGATTTCAATTCTATCATTATCTCGGGACCTAATGCCGGTGGTAAAACAGTTTCATTAAAAACTGTCGGGCTGCTTGCGCTAATGCTTCAATCGGGAATACTTGTTCCTGTTCATTATGAAAGCAAGTTCAGAATTTTAAATAATATTTTTGTCAGTATCGGTGACCAGCAATCGTTGGAAAATGATTTGAGCACGTTCAGTTCTCACATTGCTTATCTTAAAAAAATTCTTGATGAAGCAGACAATAATTCTCTCATTCTGATTGATGAAATCTGTTCGGGAACTGACCCTGTACTTGGCAGCGCCTTATCGTGCGCAATTATTCAGAATCTTTCAGATAGAAATTCGCTGTCAGTCGTTACAACACATAACTCAGAGTTAAAAGCGTTTGCTTATAATCATGCGAAGATAGAAAATGCTTCGCTTGAATTTAATAATGAAACCTTATCTCCCAATTTCAGATTTAATATCGGTATTCCCGGGCAGAGTTTTACTTTTGAAATTGCAGAGAAATATAATTTCCCGCATGATGTTGTTACAGTTGCAAAATCCTATTTAGATGATAGCGAAAATAAGCTTGAAGATTTATTAAAAGAGTTGAACGAAAATAAGCAAAAATACTCTGAGCTTAAAAATGATTACGACAGGGAAGTAATACGGCTTAAAGGGCTAAACTCTTTATACGAAACGAAAGTAAGTCAGTTAAAAACAAATGAGAAAGAAATTTTACGAAAGGCAAAAGAAGAAGCAAAAGATGTTCTTCAGGATGCAAACAAGCTTATTGAAAATACTATAAGGGAAATAAGAGAGAAGCAAAATTTTTCTGCGAAGGAAATTAAAGAAGCCTTTAATTCCAAAGTGGAAGAAATTACTAAGATTAAAGATGAAAAGCCTATCGAAGAGGAATTGAGTGAATCGGAAAAGAAAGATATTAAAGTTGGTGACCATGTTAAAATATCAGGAACAAACTCTATGGGGGAACTAATGGAAATACATGACGACCAGGCTTCGATTAATATGAATGGTTTATTAGTGAAAGCAAAACTATCAGAAGTTGAAAAAGTAAAAAGAGCTGAAGTAAAGAAGGAGCATGCTAAGACTTCTACTATTGAAGTTAATGAAGGCCCGGTTGAAAGAAGCCTTGACCTTAGAGGAAAATACTCCGAAGAAATTTTTGATATAATAGATAAATTCCTCCATAACTCAATAGTGAACGGTTTGAAATCTGTAGAAATTGTTCATGGCAAAGGCACAGGTAAGCTTAGAACAGAAGTTCAGAAATATTTAAAATCTAATCCCTCTGTTATTTCACATAGACTTGGGAATTGGAATGAAGGTGATACCGGTGTAACGATTGTGGAGCTATCTAAGTAAATAATAACGTTTTTTAAAGCGTGGAATGTCTTTCCTTTTCTTATTAAATTTGCACTATGAGCAAAATTCTAATTGTTGATGACGAGCGGGGCATCGTAGATAGCATTACAATGATTCTTGGCCAGGACGGCTATGAAATTGATAGTGCCGGCGACGGAGTATCTGCAGTTAATAAAGTGAAATCGAATTTTTACGACCTAATACTTCTTGATATAAAAATGCCGAAGATGGATGGACTTGAGGCGCTCGAAAAAATTAAGGAGATTGATAAAGATGCAGTCGTGATAATGATTTCCGGCCACGGTACAATTGAAACTGCAGTTGAAGCCACCAAAAAAGGCGCATATAATTTTCTGCAAAAACCTCTTCCTGATCTTTACGAATTCAAATTGATAATTAAAAATGCTATTGATTACAAACTTTCAATAGACGAATTAAAATCGTATAAGGCAAAAATTTTAGAGGATAGTAAGATAATTGGCAGCAGTGAAAAAATAAAAGAAGTTAATAATCTCATTGATAAGTATTCAAAGGTAAACTCGAATGTATTAATCTGCGGAGAAAGCGGAACAGGCAAGGAACTTACTGCGAGACAAATTCATTACCGCTCTTCACGTGCAGATAATAAATTTATTGAACTTAACAGCGCTAATCTTACCGAGGAAAATATTGAGCTAAAACTTTTTGGCGGCGTTGAAAACAATAATGTGATAAAAGGCACGCTTGAACTTGCAGAAGGCGGAACGGTTTTTATCGATGAAATAAGTAATCTTTCTCTTGACCTCCAGTCAAAACTTTTAAAAGTAATTGAAGATAACGTTATCACCCGTGAGGGAAGTAATATTTCAATAAAGCTTGATGTAAGATTTATTTTCTCCACAAACCGGGACCTATTACCGGAAGTCGAAACTAAGAATTTCAGAGATGATTTATATCACAGGATAAATGTGTTACAAATTAATTTACCACCATTAAGAGAGCATGCTGAAGATGTAAAAGAACTGGTAGAATATTTGACCAAAATAATTTGCACACAGAATAGAATTCCTGTAAAGAAATTTTCAGATAAAGCAATTGAGCTTCTGAAAATTTTTCGATACCCTGGAAATGTACGTGAGTTGAAAAATTTAATTGAGAGATTAATAATTACGAGCGATAGAAAAATTATAGATGCTGACGATATTGATTTGCCTGCGAATCGTGAATTGAAGTTATACAATGAATTGCTGAATAAAGATATGTCACTGAACGATTTTCAGAATGAATCGGAAAGATTGTTTATTGAAAAAATGCTGCACGATTATAAATATAATGTAAGCCATACAGCAGAAGCATTGCAAATTCAAAGAAGCCATTTGTATAAATTAATGGCTAAGTATGATATCCCGCTGCCGTCAAAAGCGAAACAGGATTTATAAATTCTGTCTTAGAATTTCATAGAAAATAATTCCTGCCGAAACAGAAACGTTCAGTGAATTGGTTTTACCGCTCATCGGAATCTTCACAAGAAAATCACAATTATCTCTCACTGTTTTTCTCATTCCTGTACCTTCACTGCCAAGTATAATTCCGATTTTATTTTTAAAGTCAGCTTCGTGAATAAACTTATCGCCTGAAACATCTGCGCCGGCTATCCAGTAACCATTATCTTTTAAGAAGCGGATTGCATTGTTAAGATTTCCATCCATAGCAATATCAATCAACTTTGCTGTTCCAGAAGAAGTTTTTAAAACAGTATGATTTACTTCAGCAGAGTTATGCTTCGGAATTACTATTCCATCTACTCCCATGCAAACGGCAGAGCGTATAATTGCTCCAAAATTATGCGGGTCAGTTATCTCATCAAGAATGGCAATAACACTGCGTGGGTTATCTTTGCATTTATTAACTATGTGCCGAAGCTCAGTATATTCATAATCTTTTATGAAAGCAATTATTCCCTGGTCAATCCCTTCGGATTTATTTTTTTTATCGAAGTAAACTTTGAATTGATGGTCGTTCATAAAATGCACGGGGATAGTCAAATCCTCAGCCATTTTGACAATTTCTTTTGAACGTTTGTCGGGGTCTATTTTTTTTAGAACAAGAATCTTATTTATGTCCTTCGGATTATTCTTTAGAATTTCGAAGATTGGGTTTTTTCCTATAACTAGCATAATTCAATTTACTAAATTAGAGAGAGAAATTCGTGCCTGTAATTATACTCCTTTTCCCTTTAGGTGCAGTGATTTTCATTACAATTAAAACCTAAAAAAGTTAATTTTACAGCTATACAATTTAATTATGAAATACAGAATAGAAAAAGATTTCTTAGGAAGTCTTCAGATTCCTAATACAGCATATTACGGAGTGCAGACTATGCGTGCGGCAGATAATTTTAAAATTACCGGCATATCTCTTTCGATTAACCCTGTTTTTATTAATGCTTTGGCTTATGTAAAAAAAGCCGCCGCACTTGCTAACAATAAATTAGGTCTGCTCGATAAAACAAAAACGAAAGCTATAGTTTTTGCATGTGATGAAATTATTAAAGGCGGATATTACGATCAGTTTATAGTTGATATGCTGCAGGGCGGCGCGGGGACTTCAACTAATATGAATGCAAACGAAGTTATTGCAAACATTGCAATTGAAAAACTTGGCGGGAAAAAAGGTGATTACTTAAAGGTGCACCCGAATAATGATGTGAATATGTCGCAGTCAACAAACGATGCTTATCCTACAGCTTTCAGAATTGCATTATTTTTATCTACATTAAATTTGCTGAAGACAGTTTCAGAATTAAAAACTTCTCTTCGTAAAAAAGAAAAAGAGTTTCGTAACGTTATTAAGATGGGAAGAACTCAGCTGCAGGATGCAGTGCCAATGACTCTTGGTCAGGAATTCGGTGCATATGCTGAAATGATTGATGAAGATATGAAAAGAATAAAGGAAGCAATGAGCTTAGTTACTGAAATTAACATGGGTGCAACTGCAATCGGTACAGGAATTAATTCTCACCGTGATTATGCAAAACTTGTGTGTGAATATCTTAAACAGATTACAGGAATTCCATTAAGTGTATCAATAAATTTAGTTGAAGCTACGCAGGATACAGGTGCATATATACAGGTAAGCGGAGTGTTTAAAAGATTTGCCGTGAAGCTTTCAAAAATTTGTAATGATTTAAGATTATTATCTTCCGGACCGCGTGCAGGATTTAATGAAATAAATCTTCCGCCGTTACAGCCTGGCTCGTCTATTATGCCTGGAAAAGTAAATCCGGTTATACCTGAAGTTGTTAATCAGGTTGCATTTCAAGTGATTGGAAACGATTTAACTATTACCATTGCCGCAGAAGCGGGGCAGCTTGAGCTGAATGTTATGGAGCCGGTAATAGCTTTCAGATTATTTGATACAATTTCAATTTTGAATAATGCCTGTAGGACATTATATGAAAAATGTATAAACGGAATTACTGCTAATGTAGACGTGTGCAGAAAATATGTTGAGAACAGCATCGGACTTGTAACAGTTATGGTTCCTATTATCGGATACGAAAAATCTTCTGAGATTGCAAAGGAAGCGCTAAAGACGGGTAAGTCAGTTTATGAATTAATTATAGAAAGAAATCTTATTTCAAAAAAAGAACTTGATATAATAATGTCTCCCGAAAATATGACAGGGCTTAAAAGACGATGATTGAACTTCCTCAGATTGAATTCACGGATTTAAAAGTTGAAGCAGGCACATTGTATATCGTCTCAACTCCTATAGGAAACTTAGAGGATATTTCCTTCAGAGCGATTTATGTTTTAAGTAACGTTGATTACATAGCTGCAGAAGATACCCGCACATCAGGAATACTTCTTGCTGCATACGGGATAAAAAGAAAATTAATAAGTTATTACTCACATGTTGAATCACAGAAGTTAGAATTTATACTAGGTGAATTAAAATCCGGAAAATCGATTGCACTAATTTCGGACGCAGGAACTCCCTGCATTTCAGACCCGGGTGGTATTTTAGTAAATCATTGTGTAAAAGAAAATATTGAAGTTGTTTCTATTCCGGGCGCATCTTCGTTAATTCATTCATTAGTTCTTTCGGGATTTCCGACGGATAAATTTTATTATCATGGATTTCTTCCGCAAAAAAAGGGACGCGAAACTCTTTTCAATGAGTTTAAGAATATTAAAATGCCAATCATTATTTTTGAATCACCGTTTAGAGTACTGAGAACTTTAGAAGATATTAATAAGCATATGGGAAATAAAGAAGTTTGCTTAGGGCGCGAGATGACTAAAAAATTTGAAGAGATAAGAAGAGGCAGAGTAAAAGATATATTACAAAATAAAACAAGTTTAA
>JBBRQV010000108.1:0-10855 GCA_038225955.1 Ignavibacteria bacterium
ATTTTAAAATTGCGCATTAATACCTATTGTAGGCAGCATACCCAGGCTTTTATCCTCTTCAACAATATTCTTAAATTTATTCCATTTGAACTGAGTTATATTCTTTTTGTTCAATACATTCTGAACATCAATATAAGTTACTAACGACCAGTGTTTGAAATTCCATCTTTTATCAATTCTTATATCCAGTCTTGTATAATCGGGTAAACGGGCAGTATTATATTGAGATACATTCAAAGTTCCATTATTAGGATTAATGGGTGTATAAGGTCTTCCTCCGTTAAAGCGAAACTTTGCCCCGGCTTCCCAGCCCTTGCCAAGTAACGCTCCGGCATTAACAGAAAAAAGAAACCGGTTATTAAAATCACTTTCTCTCTCAACTCCATCTAGCGCAGTAAACCTTGCATCGAAGTAAGAGAAATTTAGTGTTCCATAAAACTTATCCACTAAAGTTTTTTGAAAGAAAAACTCAACACCTTTTGAGTATCCCCTTCCCTCAGATACAAGAGATTCCAAACCAAAATCACCTACATTCTGAAAGTTTCCTCCCTGATTAGCAAGGACAAGATAATTTCTTACAGTACTTGCCGGATAGTTAGAATATTTTTTATAATATCCCTCAATCGAAACTTTCATATCGCTTGTTAAAAGATATTCAAATCCCGCAACGTAATGCTCGGCTTTAATATCTTTTAAATTTTTATTCTGTTCATTAGAAACGAGCCAGATATAAGAAGGTGACTGATAAAAAATCCCGTAAGCAAAACTAATATTTAATTTTTGTGTAACAGGAATATTTACAGAAGTTCTAGGCGAAAAATAATTTTTATCATTAATGAATGCAAAGTAATCATAGCGAATACCGGCATTAAGTTTTATCCCGGCGAAAATTTTCCTGGTGACATTTAAATATGAATACGCTTTATATGTATTATCATTATTTGAAAAGTCTAATCCGGGAATGACATAAGGCTCACCTGTTGAAGGGTCAATTACAAGTGTTGTATCCTGCCTTAAATAAACTTTGTTCTCAAATTGTATAAAGCTTCCGCTAATACCTGCTTCAATATTTGTTTTTCCGTCAGGACTTAAAAAATATTCATACTTCAGCGCAGTAGAAGATTCCTTTGCCGTATTTGAAAACTTATCGACAAAATTTGAGTCTCTGCCTGAGATATCGTAATTAGTATAGTTTCTGGTTAAGTTAAGCAGTGAAAAAGATTTTTTTGAGAGTAATGATTTTAATTCAAAACCATTTGTATAACCCCACTGATTAGTTTTCAAAATATCCTCGTTATTCTGTCTGTCTTCTTCTTTATCATTATTAAATCTTACTTTATCAAAATTAGCAATTGCATTAATAGTTAGAAAATTATTTTTGCTTAAATCATAAACAACTTTTCCCTGCACAGTTGAATACTCCGGAATAAAGCCGAACCCCGCAGCGCTGAAAATTAAATCAAGATAACTTCTGTTTGCTGAGAAGAGCCATGAGCCTTTTTTATCTGCAAAAGGTGATTCGAATACTGCCGCAAAGCCGGTAGCGGATAAATTTATATCACCGAAAAATTTCTCTCTGCTTCCCTCTCTTAACTTGATATCCAGCACAGATGAAAGCTTATCGCCGTACTTAGGAGAAAACCCGCCTGTTAAAAAATTTACTTCGCGGATGAAGTCAAGATTAATTATACTAATAGGTCCGCCTGTTGCTCCCTGAGAGCCAAAATGATTTATATTCGGTATGGGAGAATTATCAACAAGGAAAAGATTTTCCGATGGAGCACCGCCGCGTACAATTAAGTCGTTTCTGCCATCATTTACAAAAGATACTCCGGGGAGCGACTGTATAACTCTGCCGATGTCTTCAAATCCTCCTGGAGTCCGGCGAATTTCTTCATACTGTAAATTTTTTATTGAGTTTGAAATATCGTTTGGCTTTGCAAATCGTTCATCCTCGACTAAAATTTCTTCTGTGGAAATACTTTCAAGTTCAAACATTAAATCCGTAAACGCGCCTGTGCTTACAATAACATTATCTGTAACTTTTGTTACATAGCCAATTGAAGAAACTTTTATTGAGTATCTGCCAACGGGAACAGAATCAAATCTGAAATATCCGTTTTCATCTGAACCTGCTTTTTTATTTAATTGAAAAATTTCGATTACTGCCCCAACAACAGGCTGTTTATTCGAAAAATCAGAAACCTTTCCTGTAATGGAAGAATAATTTTGAGAAAATAAAGAAGTTGCTGCGAAAGTAAAAAAAAGAAGTAGTAGTTTTTTAATCATTAAATAAGGGAGGATTTATTATTACTAATCATAATAGCAAAACATATAGATAAAGTTCCAAAAAATATATAAAATATTTAGCTGTAAAGTTAATTTATATAATAATTATTACAAATAAAAAAGGCGAAGATAATCTCCGCCTTACTTTATGAACTTTACAAACTTTTAACTTAATACTAAACTACACCATTACTTCTTCAAATTTTCTTTCATCGAAAATCAGCTCTTTGCAAAGTTTCTTTCCTTCTTCATCAATTTTATATAATGGCATAATTTTGCTTGCATGTACAATTGCCATATCAAGACCTGCCTCTACTGCATAATGAAGAAATACAGAATTCAATACGTGCCTTATATGCGGGCTTAAACCAAACGAACAATTGCTTAATCCAAGAATTGTTTTTGCCTTAGGCATAATTCTTTTTATTTCGCGAATAGCATTAATCGTGTTCGTTCCGCTATCACGTAAATCTTCCTGACCGGAGCCAAGCGGGAAAGTAAGCGTATCAAATATTAAATCCTCTTCTCTGAAGCCGTGAACTTCAACTGCATGGTCTCTTATTCTTTTCGCAATGGCAACTTTATTTTCAAAGCTGTATGCCTGTCCTGTTTCATCAATAGAAAGAGCAATAACTGCCGCTCCGTATTTTTTTGCAAGGTCAAGTATCTTATCTGCCTTCTCAGTTCCATCTTCAAAGTTAATCGAATTAATAATTGCCTTACCTGCATAATTTTTTAAAGCAACTTCAATAACATTTACCTCTGTAGAGTCTATCACAAGAGGAATTGAAACCGCAGTATTAAATCTCTTCATTACTTCTTCCATATCTTTCGCTTCATCTCTTCCTACAAATGCAACGCAGACATCAAGTACGTGCGCGCCTTCTTTTATTTGCTCCTTAGCCATGTTTACCATTGAATCGTAATCATCTTTCTCAAGTAACTGTTTGAATTTTTTTGAGCCGTTAGCATTACATCTTTCCCCTACCATTAAAGGCGCGGGAGTCATTGTCATTGAAACTGATGAGTATATTGATGAGACTGAAGGCGTGTATTCCCAGTCAGTTCTCTTAGGAGAATATTGTTCAGAAATTTCTGCAAGCTTTGCAATGTGTTCACCGTGAGTTCCGCAGCAACCGCCTACTATACCGACACCTAAATCACCCACAAAGTGCGACATCCATTTTTTCATTTCATCGGGTGATAAATGATAGTGCGCATGTCCTCCGACATTTTCAGGTATACCTGCATTTGGCATACAGAAAATCGGCTTTGGAGAATTCTGACATAAGTAACGAATATTTTCTTCCATCTCTTTCGGTCCTGTTGCGCAGTTCATTCCTATAATATCAATTAAATCATAAGGCTCTAATGTAGTAAGCGCCGAAGAAATTTCAGAGCCCATTAACATCGTTCCCATTGATTCCACTGTAACAGATGCAATCAAAGGAAGTTTTTTCTTTTTCTCTTTGAACAATCTTCTTGCTGCAACAAGCGCGCATTTCATTTGTAATAAATCCTGACAGGTTTCTATGCACATCAAATCAACTCCGCCATCGAATAATCCCAGCATCTGTCTGTAAAAAGATTCTTCCATATCATCGAACGAAATATGCCCTAGAGAAGGAAGTTTTGTAGTTGGCCCGACTGAACCTGCAACAAATCTTGGTTTTGCATTTGTAGTAAATTCGTTAGCGCATGCCTTGGCAATCTCCGCAGCTGTTTTTGAAAGTTCGTAATCTAAGTGCGCAATATCATACTCGGCAAGCACAATTGAAGCTGAGCCGAATGTATTTGTTTCAATCACATCTGCACCTGCCTTTAAAAACGAATTATGCAAACGTTTTACTGCATCCGGTTTGGAAATACATAGGTATTCGTTACAACCCTCAAGATCTTTACCGCCGAAGTCATCAGCAGTTAAACCGTAAGTTTGAAAATTTGAACCTGTTGCTCCATCGAAGACAACTATCTTTTCTTTTATTAAATCTAAAAAATTTTTCATATATTTAAAATATGCTTAAAAAACGAGGATTTCAACCCATTTTTAAGGCTTTTTGGAGTGTTTACTCTATCAAGAACGTCATTACTTTCTAAAAAGTTTTAATCACCATAATCTTCACCTTTTATATCTTTTCCTTTTTGTCTCTTCTCATCATAATTACCGAAAGTAAATCTGAAGTTCAAGCTTGCGCTTCTTCCCATTGCTCCCGTAAAACTGCTGAACTGCTCATAGCCATTCCTTACATAAGTATTTTCATAAGAAGAGGAATTAAATATATCATCTACGCTGAATCCAATATTTAATTTTCTATTAAAAAAAGTTTTTCCTATATACAAACCGACAGATGATATTGGTTTACTTTCAGTCAAAGCCGAATTATTATATTTAGCATAATATATGCTTAGGTTTGCATCTATTACATTAGGATTTGAATACCCTCCCCAAAAACTAAAATTATATGATATCCTATCGGAGCCTGCATTTAATGAATCATCGCTGTATATTTTTTTTCCTGTTCTTCCATACAGATTCGTATTCCAGAATTCTCCCAAATTCAAATTCAAGCCTCCGTCAAATCCATACTCATTTGAGTATCCGTTATTTATATATTTAGAGTATGTATAAATGGAATCAATATATCTTAAATTTTGAATCAGGTTTGTATTATGCTTATAAAACAAATTTAAGTTCACGCTGCTTTTATCAATCGGCTTGTTAAATTTAAACTCAAAGCTATGAGTATAAGAAGGCTGCAGGTCAGGATTTCCCGTGTTGAGATTATATATATCGCGTTTAATTGCAAAAGGATTAAGAGCATTAAATCGCGGCCGTTCGATTCTTTTTCCATAAGATAACTGTAGCTGTGTATTATCTTTTAAATATTTTGTTATCAGTAGTGAAGGAAAAATATCGAACTGATAATTTGTAAACTGTGAAGATGAATTTACAATACCTCGCATATCGGAATACTCAATCCTCACCCCGGGCTTAATACGAAATGTTTTCGCATTATAACTCAGCGTTCCATAATATGAATAAATACTTTCCTTAAATTCATAATCTGACGCAAACGCACCGGTTGTATCCACATTGAAATAACTATTGTTTTCTTTTTTATAAGAGTCCTTCGCGCCTGTTTCAAGTTTCAAATCATCAGTAAATTTTTTTGTGTAATCTAATTTTATATTGTAATTATTATTTCTAATATCTGAGTACCCGTTAGTGAATGGAGTTGTGATATTATTCAATGTCTGTATCTGGTTAAAATCAGAATTGTATTTTGTATTATTGATATTGAATTCAAGGTTCAGTTCATCCTTACCTGTAATCTCCTGCTTATTTATATAGCCAACAAAAGAATAATCTTTATTATCATTGACATTATTTCTGGTTAACTGCTGAGTTTGTCCCGGAAGATATGAGTATTGTCGATAGCTTCTGGCATCACCTGTAGCGTTTGATAAATTAAGCACCCCCTCAACTCCAAAATATAAAGTTTTACTTATATCATAAATTATTCCGGGATTAATTCTGTAGCCCGTAGTTTTATTTTTATTCGTATCAATAGAGATAAGAGTTAATTCTCCTGTATAAATATTCCTTGTAGTATTATAGCTATAGTTAGGAGGATTGTAGAATCTTTGTGATGTGTTTAAGAAAAAACTAAAGTCATTTTTTTTGAAATTTATTGATTGATTCAAGCTTGCATAGTTATTTGTATTGCCCCATCCTCCCATGGAAACTTTATATTTTGCATCTTCAATTTTTTTCAATATAACATTTATAACTCCGCCAACTCCTTCTGCTTCATATTTAGCAGGTACAACTGTCATTACTTCTATTTTTTCTATCATCTCAGTAGGGATTGACCTCAGGTCACCGTATATATTAGACTCTCTCCCATCAAACAAAATTTTTACCTGATTTCCTCTTAATAAAACATTTTCTCCATCTACAGAAACCATTGGGATTTTTTTCATCAGCTCAAGCGCATTAGGTCCCGGATTAATTTTCATTTTCGATATATCGTAAATCATTTTATCATCTTCCATATGCATAAAATCTTTATCTGCATTTACATTTATAACGTCAGTTGAAGTTATTTTAGGAGAAAGAAAAATTGTGTCGCTTAAAAAATTTGAAGAAACCTTCGGAGAAATTTTCTTCTTTATTCTCATGTACAAGCTATCATCTATTATGAGATTATAATCTCTTCCGTATGCAAGTGTGAAGCAGGCAGTGCCTGTGAAATCAGCAGCTGAATTTTTTAAAAAGCCGTCTTCTTTTTTAAAAGAAACTATTCGTACTTTTACGTTGGGAACATACACACCGGAATCATTAAGAATAACTAGACAATAATTGAGAGAATCACTTGTCTGAGAAAAAAGATTGGATAAGCAAAATAGGAATATAAACAGCCCGAAAAGAAGAGTTTTCATTAAAAATTTTTAGTAATTTAACTTAAAATTAAACGTATATAATTTCAAGCACATAAGTAGTAAGTATGACAGTTGTTTTAGGTTAAAGTTTAATTTCATTTCTCACTGACAATCAATTATTATTTTTCTATCTTCAATAAATAAAAAAAAATGTGGATATATTTGAAAAATTAGAAAATTCATTCTTTTACTATTCCAAAGTCAATGAAGAAATAAAAAGACAAGAACTCCTAGATGACATAAATGAAATTATTACGTTGGTTATTTTTAATATAATTAACTCAAAAGAACTTAAAGAATTCAATTACTACTTAGCTAATTTAGAATCAATAATTGAAAAATATCAACCAATGTCTTTGGGCATTTTTACTATACGCGTAAAAAATAAACTTAATCTCCTATTTAAAGATTTAACTATTGTTTCGGAAAAAGAAACTTTAGATGTAGATGAAAATAAAATTAAAGAATATGAGGATTTATATAATTCACTTTATATGAAATGCGTTGGCAAACGAATACAAATAAAAGATGACTTTTTTTTTGATGTAAATTTAAACAAACAAGATAAATCAGAATTCATGGAATTTTTGATTGAAATTTTTCAGACAAAAATTCACAAAGTGGATATGACGGAGGAAGATATACAAAATCAATTCACACTCTTATTCTTTATTAAAAACTTAGCTTACGAATCAGGAAATGTTTCATTATTTCACTACATTGCAGCAACATATCTAGAAGTTTTAAATATAAATAGATTTTATCAGTTAAGTAGAAATTTGGCGGAAGAAATTCTCATAGTTTCATATCAAAATTCAACAGATATAAGTTTAAGCTTTCTATGCTATTTTTATTCATACAATTCTCAACAAAATATAATTACTTCTATCATATTTTCTTTTATTATATTGACACGAATTCAGGAAAAGGCAGTAGTCAATTCTCTTTATCTAAAAAAATTTCTATTAGGTCTTCAAAAGCTTTTTCGTACTATAAAGTTTGATTCAATTGAAACAAAAATTTATGAATTATTACAAGATAAATTAAACTTAAATTCGTATGAGATCGCTGAAATTCACCATATACATTTTCTCAGCTTATTATTAAATAAAAACACTAGTGTAATTTCACAAACTTTAATTTTTTTAACTAAAAATATAGAGGAACTCCTTCAAGCTGAGCCTCAAATGAATGCAATTAGATGGCTTAATTTATTATATCATATACAAAATATCTTCCGAGAATCAAACATTGATGATTTAAACTATTTTATAAAAATATTTGAATCTGTGGTAAATACTGAGGAAATAGAGCGTTTGAAATCAATGAGCTTTTACACTAATAATTCTATAAAATTTTTTGTAGAATATTTAAGTTCTTTAATTAGAACTAAATTTAAAGAAAATGTCGTCAAAGATGTAAATAATTTTTTACCAATTACTGACCATTTAATTTTAAATAGTTTTGAAACTCAAAACTATTTAGAATTTATATTACCGATGATTATTAAAGCGGATATCAGTTATAATTTTGACGAAGAAAGATATGTTTCAAGAGATGAAATCAAATTGGCAATAGATCAAAAAGAAGAGAAATATGTTGAGGCGTATAAGGAAACATTAAATAATTATGTCAATTATTTAAAAACAAATATTTATATAGAAAAAGATGATGATTTTATTTTTCTTTCAGAAGCATATGATAAAATTTATCAGCTAAGCTATAAAAAAAGGGGTTTTAGTAAAATAGAATTTCTTGAATCTTGGGATTTAGAAGCCATGAATTTATTTTTGGATAGCGAACAAAATCTTTTACGAATGGACACTCATAATTTAAGAGAAATTCATGAAAGAAAATTTGAAGATTTACGTTCTGAATTAATTAATTTTAAAATCAACAATAATAGTAATACCGGAATGTTACTTGTAAAAGATCTTAGTTTGAGTAGATTTCCACATAACTTAATAATGGATTCACATGGCAACTTCATTTCTAATACTCAACCCGTTACAAATGTATTATCCGCTGAATGGTTTATAAATATGATTAGTAGAACAAATACTTTAACAAATGTGAAACCTTCATTATGGGTTCCTATAGAAGATGGGGATATGGTTTTAAACTTATTAAATTCGAAAATAGAAGGATTATGTGATAAATATAAAATTCAAGTTAGCACGACTCACTATCCAGAGAGTCCGCTTAATCATGAAATTAATTTTTTAATAGCCCATGGAGGTTCAGATATTGCAAACTTTAATGCTTTGATTACAAAAAATGGAACATCCATTGATTCATCTGACTCTTTAAATCCCACAATTGTAGAATTTGAAAAAATTATTGATGAAGGAAAAATATTAATTTTATTTGTTTGTCATTCAGGCTCAATGGAAAAAGAATCTTTTAGTCAAAAAGTAAATTCATTTGTAAGATATTTTATTCAACGAGGTTACTCGTCTGTAATAGCACCTTTTTGGGCTTTAAACATAGATATTGTGCCAATATGGTTAGATACTTTCTTAAATAATATAAATTTAGGAGCAAATATAGCCAATTCTGTATTTAAGGCAAATCATAGTGTCTTTGAACAATATCCAGACCCAAGTGCTTGGGCGTGTTTGCATTTATATGGAAATCCCTATTTGAAATATCAACCCATTATAGAATCAAAAGATAAAGTAAAAAATATTTAAATACCATCTTCTCACTCAATAATTAAAAAATAATTTTCTATCTTCCGAGTAAGGTTTTAACTATGAAAAAAATACTATTTATCTTACTCGCATTTTGTGCAAATTGTTTCGCGCAGAACCCTAATATTCAGGTGGTCAACGCTTTTCCTAATCTACCTACATTTCCATTCCCTGTTTTTTTATGTGGTGCAGGCGATAATACGAACAGAATTTTTGTAACGGATTTATACGGTAAAATTTATGTCTTCCCGAATGATTCCAATGTAGCTGCTTCTCAAATGAAAATTTTTCTTGATATTATAAATCTTGCAAGGTATGATGGTGAGATGGGCTTGCTTGGGCTTGCCTTCCATCCCAACTATGCATCTAACGGATATTTTTATGTAAACTACAATAACGTTAACGACGGACGCACAACCATTTCAAGATTTTCAAGAAGCATAGCCGACCCCAATAAGGCTGACTCTCTATCTGAACTAAAACTTCTCGAAATTTATCAGCCCTATGATAATCATAAGGGCGGACAGATGATGTTCGGGCAGGATGGTTATTTGTATATCGGGATGGGTGATGGTGGAAACCAGGGAGACCCGGGCAACAGAGCGCAAAACCCTGATACACTTCTCGGAAAAGTTTTACGGATAGATGTAAATAATACTTCAGGCGGACACAATTATTCTATTCCTCCGGATAATCCTTATGCAATAAGCGGCGGCGCAAAAGAGGTTTATGCATTGGGTTTTAGAAATCCGTGGAGATTCTCGCAGGACTCGGTTACAGGGTTAATTTATGTTGCAGATGTCGGGCAAAATAATTATGAAGAGGTTGATATTTTACAAAAAGGAAAAAACTACGGATGGCATATAACAGAGGGAACACATTGCTATAATCCTGCAGTTGGATGTGATACATCTGGTATAACAATGCCTATAAAAGAATATTCTCATGCAATCGGCTGCTCTGTAATCGGAGGCGGTATTTACCACGGACAAAGAAGACCTGAGCTTGATGGCGCGTACATCTATGGAGATTATTGCTCGGGAAATATTTCTATGTTCAGATATAAAAATGGAGTTGTTACACAAGACTCAATGTTAATCGATACTCCTAATCTTATACTTTCGTTCGGGCAGGATGAAAATAAAGAAATGTATTGCCTTTGCCAAAACGGTATTGTGTACAGATTCAATAAGAGCACACTTACAACTAACGTAAATATTACTGCAATTCCTGATGGACTTTACGATAACGTGAACAATAGGTTGAACATGAAAGATAGTGTAAGGATTTACTTAAGAGAAAATGCAGCGCCGAATAATATTGCAGATTCTGCAATAGGAGTTCTGGATTCATTAACTTTTACTGCCTCCGTAATTTTCAACAAAGCTCTTACCGGAAATTATTATGTAGAGGTAAAGCATAGAAATTCA
>JBBRQV010000109.1:0-10832 GCA_038225955.1 Ignavibacteria bacterium
GCGAAAAAGACACTGCCCATTGTAGATTTCTACTTGCAGAAAATGCTTTACAATGATGTATCAACACTTTTGCCTATGGGCAGCTTTGTAAGCTTTTTATATTATGGAGTTAAAGCCGGAGATGCCGAATGGATTAAGAAGTTAATTGAAAAGCATTCCTGTGAACTTCATCCTGATAAGAAGGAATACACTATAAACTTTGCATGGGGGATTTATTACGGCTGTAAAGAAGATTATAATAAAGCTCTTTCATATTACTCTAAAATTAATTCTTCTGAATCTGTTATATCTGAAAATACAAAATCAGAAGTAATGGAATGCCATTATCATCTTGGTAATTTTGACGAGGCATTTTCATATAGTGAAGCTGTATTAAGGGGATATGAGAGAAAAGGGAAGGGAAATATTCCCCGATGGGGAATAGAGTTTGTAAAACTTTTTAGAGAACTTTTAAAAATTGTAACAGGAAAACAATTGGAAAAACACGATAAATTTGAAGAACTTAAACTCAAGATTGCAAAGGCAAGCCCACAAGTTCAGTTTAAATTTGCTAACAAAAAAATATTATCAAAAGTGAAATAAGAGAGTGCAAGCATTTTAATTTCATTTCTACTTTAAATTAATAGAAGTATTTTGATGGTACAATCAAAATCAAATATTAATGCCTCAAAGTTCCTTAATACCTCCACACATAAAAAGTCTTCGCCCATACGTACCCGGCAGAACAATAGAAGAAATAAAAAAAGAATTTGGCCTTGAAAAAGTTTATAAGCTTGCATCGAATGAAAATCCGTTAGGACCATCGCCTAATGCAGTGAAGGCAATGATTGCATGTATGCAGGATGTACATAGGTATCAGGATGTTGGTGCGATTGAGCTGCGCACCCTTATTGCAAAAAAGTATAATTTGAAAATTGAGAACGTTGCAGTCGGGAGCGGGAGCGAAGGAATTATTTCTTACATACTCAGATGTTTTCTGCAAGATGATGATGAACTACTGACATCGCAAGGAACGTTCATCGGCTTTCAGGTATTGGCAAAATCCAGCGGAAAGAAATTTCTTGAAGTCCCCATGAAAAACGGATATAAATTTGATTTGGAGGGAATATTTAATGCGATTAACGATAAGACAAAAATTATTTATTTATGTAATCCGAATAACCCAACAGGTACAATATTTACGAAGGATGAATTTGAAAAATTTATTGATAAAGTCCCTGAGAATATAATTGTAATACTTGATGAGGCGTATTTTGAATTTGCAGAAGATAAACCAGAGTATCCTGATTCGCTTCACTACCGCCATGATAATGTAATAACACTAAGAACGTTTTCCAAAGTTTACGGTATTGCTGCCGTTCGCATAGGCTACGGCTTTGGGCAGAAGGATTTTATTGAAAGCATAATGAAAGTTAAAATGCCGTTTGAGCCTTCACTTCCAGCGCAAGTTGGAGCGGTTGCCTCAATAGAAGATGAAGATTTTTTAAATAGGTCATTAACGGTTAACAGAGAAGGATATAAATTTATTACAGATGAATTTACAAAGCTTAGGCTAAACTGGATTCCTTCTTATGCAAATTTTGTAATGGTAGATTTTGGAAGTGAGGAGAAAGTTGCTCATATAAATGAAAGTATGCTTAGAGAGGGGATTATAATAAGACCGCTTAAACCATTCGGCTTGGGTCATTGTCTTAGAATTACTGTCGGTACGGAAGAAGAGAATATTGCAATGTTAAATTCTCTAAAGAAATTTATATAAACAAAACTTATATGAAAAAATTAATCTTTCTAATTTTATTAGCTTCATCTATATCCTCCGGGCAAACGCTTGAAGTTCTTTCTGACTCAACAAAGGAAGTGGGAACCGTAAATAAATTTGCGTTCGATATAAATATGCAGTTCCCGAAATTTTCTTTCGGGGCAGGCGCATTAATGGGAGTTAGAGGAATAGCAAGCGATATGCAGATGGTAATTGACTCAATGAATAAAGCCCAGATAAATTCGTTTAAGAAAAATCTGAATGACTTTACTTATTCAGACGACTTTAAGGATATGACTTCCTCTCTCACTACTATTTATACAGTGGAGTTTTTGAAAAATTCATACGTAAGTATTGCAATGCTCCATTATGAAATAATTGCAGGCATGGCTCACCCTTATCAATATACTTATACGTTCAATTATGATTACGTTAATAAAGGATTGATATCATTTCAGGATTTATTTCTTCCGAAGTCAGGCTATTTAAAATTCGTCTCAAATTATTGTATAAAAGATTTAAAGGCACAGGTTAAAGATGCAGACTTGGGGAATATGGATGATATGATAAAAGAAGGCGCAGGTGCAAAGCTTGAAAATTTCCAGACGTTTTCTGTAGATGATAAAGGTATTTCAATAATTTTCTCACCGGGGCAGGCAGCGCCAAATGTTGTCGGCGGGCAAATGGTATTCATCCCCAAAAATAAAATCAGTAAGTATGTTGATACAGCAGGACCGTTATCTTTCTGGTGGAGTAATTAATTAAAGAATAATGAGTTTTATAATCCATATAAGCGCAGTTATTACCAATGGAAGTAAAGTTTTAATGGTAAAGGAAGGTAAGAAGGTGAGTTATGGTTTATATAATTTTCCGGGCGGGCATCTTGAAAAAAATGAGAGTATCTTAGAGGGTATTTATCGTGAAGTCAAAGAAGAAACAAGCTTAGAAGTTGAGATAGATTATCTTATAAATATACTCATTACAAAAGGGGAGACAACTTATATTAATTTTGTCTTTCATGCAGAATATAAATCAGGTGACGCCGTTGCACAGGCAGGAGAAATTATTGAATGCAGGTGGATTGAAATAAATGATTTACTAAATGGTTTCGAAGGTGAACTCCTCAACAAAGAAAAAAAGATAAAGGCACTAAATGATTATCTTGGAGGAAAAAAAGTTGAGCTTGATGTATTGGTGGATTATTGAAAGTAAACGTAATATAAATAATTTGAAAAATTGCTGACACTGTTCCCCTCCTTACCAAGGAGGGGTTAGGGGTGGTTTAACAATTGCTTTGCTAATTCTACTTCTCTATTAATCTCTTCTAAAACCTGCTGCAAATTTCCTTTCACGTCATTATTTGTAAATCTTATAATATCTATTCCTTGTTCTATTAAAAATTTAGTTCTGATAAAATCTTTCTTTTTAAAATCTTCTTGAAAATGCGAATCACCGTCAATTTCGATTGCTAATTTTAATTCAGTGCAATAAAAATCTACAATGTAACTTCCAACACTGTATTGTCTTCTGAATTTTAGATTAAACGGATTTCCTTTTTTGAGTTTACTCCATAAAATTTTTTCAGAAAGAGAGGCATTGTTGCGAAGCTCTTGTCTTTTTTCTTTTAATAGAGTTTTATTGAATAACTTCATAAAAAATTTAATTACTCTTTAAACCACCCCTAACCCCTCCTTGGTAAGGAGGGGAACAGTTAACTTGTTCCCATTTATATCTTCAGCAAAGTGAAACAATAGGTTAACGTTTTCCTTCTAAAAATACTCCTTCAACTTCTTATGAAGAATTTTCAAATGGTCATCCATTGCTCTTTTATGTTTGCACGGGTCTAAGTCACCGACTTTATTTATTGGGACAAGATGAACGTGCAAGTGCTCTTCACCAAAACCTTCTACTGCCAGTCCTATTTTCTTTGCTTTCGTTGCTTCTTTTAAATTCTTCGATAACTTTCTCGCAAGTTTCATAATTTCAATATATTCCGGTTTATATAAATCAAAAATATACTATTTGTGTTTTTTCGGAATTATCATAAAATGCCCTTCCTGAATAGGACTTATATCAAGAAACGCCAGAAAATTCTCATCTTCATATAATTTATAGCAGGGAAGTTAGCCGCTTACGATTTTGCAAAATGTACAGTTTTCCATTATATATTTTATTATACATTTCGTTCTTCCTTTAAAGTGTAAAACGATATTCGTAAATTAATTGTTGTAATATTTAATTCCAATAATTTAATACTTAATTCAAATATAAATACAAAATATATGCAAGAATTTGACGTAACTGTAATCGGCAGCGGTCCCGGCGGATATACTGCTGCTATAAGAGCTTCACAGCTTGGATTTAAGACTGCAATAATTGAACGTGATAGATTGGGCGGAGTATGTTTGAACTGGGGATGTATCCCTACAAAAGCTTTATTAAAAAGCGCAGAGCTAAACCAGAAAGTTTCTCATTTAAAAGAATATGGAATCAGTGTTGAAAATGCTTCATTTGATTTCACTGCAATCATCCAGAGATCACGCGGTGTTGCCGATACATCTGAAAAAGGTGTAAAGTATCTTATGAAAAAAAATAAGATAACCGTATTTGAAGGCACCGGAAAATTCAATAAAGATAAAACGATAACTGTAACAAATAAAGATGGCAAGAGCGAACAGATAAAATCGAAGCATACTATCATTGCCACAGGTGCAAGAGCAAGAACGCTCGGCGATTTGAAATTCGATGAAGAAAAAATTATGTCATCTACAGGCGCAATGATTGCAAAATCATTACCGAAGAAAATGACAATCGTTGGCAGCGGAGCAATTGGCTGTGAGTTCGCTTACTTCTATAATTCGCTGGGAACAGAAGTTACAATCATTGAAATGATGCCTACAATTCTTCCTGTTGAAGATAAAGAAATCTCAGATGTTGTTGCAAGAGAGTTCAAGAAAAGTAAAATGAGATTGCTAACAGAGACGAAAACAGAATCAATAACTGTTAAAGGCGATAAGGTTATTACAAAAATTTCAGGCAAGACTGCTGAGGAAATTGAATCAGATGTTGTATTGGTTGCTATCGGTATAAGAGGTAATGTTGAAAATCTTGGACTTGAAGAAGTCGGTGTGAAAGTGTTCAAAGACTGCATTAATACTGATACAAATTACAAAACAAACGTTGACGGTATTTATGCTATCGGCGATGTTTCATGTCTTAATGAAACAAAGAAGCCTGCGCTTGCGCACGTTGCATCTTCGGAAGCAATTAACTGTGTTGAAAAAATAAAAGGACTTCACGCTCCTGATATAAATTATGATAACGTTCCCGGAAATACTTACTGCGTACCTTCAGTTGGTTCAGTCGGTATGACAGAAGCGAAAGCAAAAGAAGCAGGATACGAAGTGAAGATTGGTAAGTTCCCATTCTCTGCAAACGGAAAATCACGCGCAGCTGGGGAGACAGTCGGTATGGTAAAATTAGTATTCGATGCAAAGTATGATGAACTTTTAGGAGCGCACATCGTTGGTAACGAAGCAACTGAATTGATTGCCGAGCTTGTAATGGTGAAATCATTAGAAGGCACAGGCGAATCGATTATCAGAACAATCCATGCTCACCCAAGCTTAAGCGAATCCGTTCTTGAAGCAGCAGGCGTTGCTTACGGCGAAGCAATAAATATTTAATTCATTCATAATATTTTGTACGGTATCTTATAATATAAAAGTAAGGTGTCGTTTTTTATTTATACTCATTTTATCCCAAAGAAAGTGAAATGAAGAAGGTAGATTTAAGCTCAGTTCTTCAATACGATTTAAATTCCCGCCTTAACAGAGTTAATACTGAAAATATCGATGAATACCTTTTAAATTTTTTTCATAAAACAGCAGAGACTGTTCCTGCGTATAAAAAATTCTTGGTGGAAAACAATATTAATCCCGATTCTATAAAATCTATTGAAGATTTCCAAAAGCTTCCATTCGTAAACAAAGAAAATTATATAAATAAATATCCGATTGATGAAACTTGCAGAGCAGGGGATTTGGCTAATATGGATTTTGTGTCCGTCTCTTCCGGTTCAACAGGCAAACCGACTTTCTGGATGCGTGACGCTGAAGATGAAATAAATATCGCTGCAAGATTTGAACAGGTTTTATCGGAGTGTTTTGTGCCAATCGCAAAGTCCAATCTATGTGTTATTTGTTTTCCGCTTGGTACATGGGTTGGCGGAATGTTCACAGCAAATTGTGTCCGTCATTTATCAATGAAAGGATATAAGTTGACGCTTGTAACTCCTGGAAATAATAAAGATGAAATTTTACGAGTCATAAACGAGTTTGCTCATAATTTTGAGAGAGTGATTTTATTCGGCTATCCGCCTTTCTTAAAGGATGTTGTTGATACAGGAATTGCAAGAGGTTTAGACTGGAAGAAGTTTGATAATAAATTAGTAATGGCAGGCGAAGTTATTTCAGAGGAGTGGCGTTCATTAATGAGCGAGCGTATGGGAATAAAAGATGAGCTTACCTCATTTTCTTCTCTGTACGGGACTGCCGATGCAGGAGTGCTTGCAAATGAAACTCCGCTTACAATTAAGATAAGAAAGTTTTTTGCTAAGAATCCTCAACTGACAAAGAAAGTTTTTGGTCAGTCACGTTTGTCAACTATTTGTCAATACGACCCGTATAGCAGATATTTTGAAGTACATGAAAGCACACTGCTTTTTACAGGAGATAACGGAATTCCTCTTATTCGCTATCACATTTCTGACGAAGGTGGAGTTTATTCTTTTGATGAAATAATTGCAATTTTAAGCAAGGAAGGATACGATTTATTAGCTGAATTACAGAAGGAACATCCCGGCTTAATTGTCAGAAATCTGCCTTTTGTCTATGTATTTGGCAGGAGTATGTATACATTATCCTACTTCGGTGCCAATATTTACCCTGAAAATATATCCATTGGATTAGAGTCTAACGAAGTAAAAGACTTAGTTACAGGTAAATATGTAATGCAGATTTTGGAACAAGAAAATATGAATCTGCGTTTTAAAATTGTAGTTGAGTTAAGTATAAATACTGAACCTGATGCAGATAAGAACGCAAAGATTGGCAGTTCAATTTTGGCATCACTTTTGCTTATTAATAGTGAGTATAAGAATTATGTCCCGGCGGAATACCATATGCCCGAAATTGAACTAAGAAAGACAGGGGATAGTGAATATTTTCCGCTTGGAGTAAAACACAGATACACTAGGTAGTTATGAACTTTAAAACTTATAAATCGTATAAAAATATAACAGGTAATATAATTGATTTAAGTAGAATATATTACTATTTTCAAACAAGATTCAATGCTTATTTTAGATGATTATCTGAAATGAGTAGTGAACAAATTTAACTAAGGAGAACTACAATGGAAGAAAACAAAATGGCCAAAGGTCTTATGGTCGGTTTTTTAGCCGGAAGCGCAATAGGGGCAGGAATTGCTTTATTGTATGCACCAAAAAGCGGTAAAGAATTAAGAGCTGATATAAAGCTTAAAAAAGATGAAATGGTTGATGATGCTTCCGAGTATTGGGAAGTAACACGAAGCAAAGCAAACGATTATATGAATGAAGCAAAAGTAAAAGCTCAGGATGTAATATCTCAGGCGAAACAAAGAGCAAGTTCATTGATTGACGATGCAAATCAAATCCTGAATGATGCTAAGCAAAAAGCTTCTTCAACTTTAGATTCAACAAAGGAAAAAATAAGTGCTGAAACTCAGCATTTAAAAGATGCAGTTAAAGCCGGAGTTGACGCTTATAAAGACGAAAAAACCAAACAAGCTTAATAATTCACAACCGACCCGTCTTCTCAGGCGGGTTGGTAATTTAATCCCATTTCAAATTGGCAGATACATTTATAATCATATCGGTAATATTACAAATTCTTACTATCGGAGTTTTGATAGGATTTGTTATGGCTTTAATAAAACTAATTAAAGCTCTTGCAGAAAAAATCGAAGCGCTATCAGATGATGTGCTCGATTTAAAAAAGAAAGCTGAACCTTTAATAGAAAACACCAGTAAATTTTTAAGCACGGCTAACAGAGTTGCGACTTCCATAGACAACAACATGGATACTCTCACTCAAACAGTTAAGACTGTAAACGAAACAGTAACTAAAGTTACTGACTTAGTTGATACTGTCAGAGAAAAAGTTCAGCCGCCTGTAATGGAAACACTCGCTTCTTACAATGGAATCGTAAAAGGCATTAAAGTTTTCTTCGATGCAGTAAAACATAGAACAAGTGGAAGCAGTAACAGAAATGGAAGCCATGTTGACGTGGATTTCGATTTAGATATCGACGTTGATTACGATGACTCTTATGCAAAAAAACAAAAGAAAGCACGCCAAAAACTTGATACGGAATTCTCCGAGCTTGATAATATCAATGCCGAGTTGAACGAACTCCGAAAGAAAATTCAGGAACAGGATTTATAATTTAAAATTTTCCATTTATAAAGAGCTATGAAAAAACTTCTTTCAGGTGTACCAAAAGAAGTTTACATATTTTCCTTCCTATATTTCATTTTTCAATTAATTGACGGATTAAATTATCCCATATTCAGGGATGAGTTTTATTATATTGATTGTGCTAAGCATTTTTCGTTTGGCTACGTTGATCATCCCGCGTTTTCAATTCTCATATTAAAAATCTGGATTACTATATTTGGCGATTCTCAGCTATCAATAAGAATTATCCCTGCTTTACTTGGCTCGTTTCTTTTTATTCTTTGCGCAGGCATTAATAAAGAGTTAGGAGGAAGTAAATTTTCGTTATACTTATCAATTGTATGCCTGGCATTTGTTCCTATAAATCTTGGTAACTTCAGTTATTACTCGATGAACTCATGGGAGATTGTTATATGGACTTTACTTTTTTATTTTTTAATCCGATTAATAAATTCTGATGATAAAAAATACTGGATATTTTTTGCAATCACTGCCGGAATAGGTTTTAATAATAAAATAGGAATACTGATTTTTCTTACAGCTGCTTTTGTTTCTTTATTAATTTCTAAAGAACGCGAAAATTTAAAACGCAAATATCTCTGGATTGGCATGGGAATAATTATTCTCTTTGCACTACCCTATACCATATGGAATTTTCTCAACGATTTTGCCACACAGCAATTTATAAGCAACGCAGCTAAGTATAAGAATGCAGATTATTCTGTTGCTTCATTTCTACAATCACAAATTACCGATTACAGACCGACGAATTTTATATTTTGTATACTTGGTTTGTTCTCATTACTGTTTGGGGCATTGAAGAAATACAGGATGTTAGCGTTTGTGTTCATAATTTCATTTGTTTTGTTTATGATGAATAAAGCGAAACCTTATTACTTAGAAGGTTTATATCCGTTTTTAATTACAGCGGGTTCTGTTACAGTCATCGCTTTTTTTGAACGAAAGAACTTGAACAAATTAAAATACGTTCTGCTTGTTTTGATTTTTGTTCTCGGGCTTGTTACTGTTCCGTTTGCAGTTCCTGTTTTAAGTCCGGATAAATTTATAGAGTATAGTAATTCACTAGGTGTAAAATCGGAAAGCTCCGAGAAGCATGAACAGGGAATCCTTCCGCAGTTTTACGCAGATAGATTCGGCTGGACTGAACTGACTGACAAAATTGCCGTATTATATAACTCGCTTCCTGAAAATGAAAAAAAATATACAGGAATTCTTACGAATAACTACGGCGAAGCCGGAGCGATAAATTACTATGGAAGAAAATATAATCTGCCTGAAACATTCTCAGGACATAATAATCATTTTATATGGAGGAAAGAACGGAAAGATTCTGTAAGCACTTTGATAATAATTGGTGGAGAGAAAGAAGATTATCTGAAGGATTTTGAAGAAGTAATTCAGGTTGATTCTACTTTTAATAAGTATGCTATGCCTTATGAAAATAACCTGCCGATTTATTTATGTAAAAAAATGAAAATCGGAATACAAGAAATGCTAAAAAAAGAAAAGCACTATATCTAATGAATTTCCCGCAGCCACAATCCTAACCAAAATAGAATCGCAACTGTAATAATTATTCCTGCAATTACAAGAATTCCGAAGAAAGGCTTATGTTTCTTTTCAACTGTTTCATTCAAATGTACATGATTCTCTACTATATCTTTTAATATTTCAGTAGCAGTATGGGCATCTTCTTCCTTTACGAAAATATCGTAAGCCATATAAGTTGATACTCGTAAATCATCTCCTTTAGGAACAAACAAAATGCCTCTGTCTTTCAATAATGACTTTGCTATTCCAAAAGTTGCAAAGTTATTTGATGTGAAGACGTTTACCATAATATATTATTTTATTCTTTGGTCAAATCTAAAATCTTCAACTTTTTTTAAAGAAATGAATTTGAAATCGGTATGATTAATATTAATTAAATAATTGCTCTCTTCCGGTATAATTGCTGATGGTACTTTTAAAATCAATGAGTCACCTTTTGTAATCCACGTATCTCCGATATTTCTACAATTGGAATAGTTAGAATACTCGAACCACCCTTTACTTAGCTGCTCAATTGAAACCTCAGTGATCTTTGTTTTAGAGGGGACTTCAATTGTTAATACTTTGAACTTCTCATTCAATCCTTCACCGCTTCGATGGACTAAGTTTTCGAGGCATGCCAATGAGCGCGAGCTTGCGGTATAAATTACGAATCGTCCTTTTGAATTCCATCTGCCTGCAAATCCTGATGCCACTAGTTTATGTGACCATTTCTCAAGGCATATTCTGTAGACAAGCATTTGCTAAGCTAAATCTCCGAACTCAATTTTTGTTAACTCTTCAAGTATTAAATTGATACCGGAAATTGTATTGAGGTAATTAAAAGGTATATTATTTCCTAACCCATAGGATGGTTTTTGGAGCCAATTATTAAAAAATGCAATATTGCTAAAAACGTCAATGCCCTTACGATAAAGAGCAAAAAGTTTTATTAAGTGTTCACTATTTTGTGGATTCATTTTTGTTCGGTCTTTTTCATACCTGGTAAGTGTTTTTACGGA
>JBBRQV010000110.1:0-10492 GCA_038225955.1 Ignavibacteria bacterium
GATAATTTTTTTGTGGGTTTTATTATTTCTACTTTCATAAATTTTGCTGAACTTATTCTGGAATAATATGTTTAAATAAAATATTAATGAATTTATATTAATATTCAGAATAAATAAATTACAATAATTTTTTAGATTCAAAAATAACAAAAATGAACAGAAGAACATTTTTCAAAGCATCAGCGGCATTAGGGGCGGCAAGCATTGCTCTGCCTTCGCTCTTAAAAGCATATAATATAAATAGTGTAAGTGATGATTACGAAGATATGAGATGCCAAAAGATATTAAAATCTTTTGATGCTTCCCTGAAAAATCAACCAATAAATGATGTTATAATTGAAGTTGGTAAATCGTTCATGGCTACTCCTTACGTAGCGGGAACGCTTGATAAAAATCCGGGTAAGGAAAGGCTTACTGTATACGTAACTGGACTTGACTGCGTCACGTTTTGCGAAAACTCACTAACAATGGCTCGCATTATAAAACAGGGTGATACAAGTTTTGATAATTATAAAAAGGAACTTGAGAAGATAAGATACAGAGGCGGAGTGCTTGACGGCTATCCTTCGCGCCTTCATTATTTCTCAGACTGGATTTATGATAATGATAAGAAAGGAATTGTAAGAGATATAACGAAAGAAATCGGTGGAGTGGAATATAACAAGACAATTGATTTTATGACGACACATACTGATGCCTATGCGCAGTTGAAAAATAATTCTGATAATATTGCGCAGATGCAGGCTGTTGAGAACAGTATTAACAGTAGACAAAATTATTACATACCGGTAAAATCCTTGCCAAGCGTTTACGATTCGCTTCAGTCGGGTGATATAATCGGAGTTACATCTGAAGTAGGCGGACTTGATGTTGCGCACACGGGAATTATATATAAAGATAACGGCATTCCGTATTTTTTAAATGCTTCGCTGAAAAAGAAAGAAGTAATTATTTCCGATGGAACAATTCAGGATTACATAATGGGAAATAAAAAGCAATCCGGTGTTATGGTATGTAGACCGGTTTAGAAATTCAAAATATAAAATTCAGAATTCAGAATTGAAAAATTTATTCGTATGACTTTAACTCTTATCTCTCCTTCGTATTGGCTTCTTTGTATCGCTTATTATTTGATAGGTTCAATTCCAACGGCTTACTTAATTTTGAAATTCAGGCATCAATTAGATATAAGAGAGCATGGCACGGGTAACGTTGGCGCGATGAATTCGTTTGATGTTACGGGTTCAAAGTCCTCAGGTATTATGGTTTTTATTTTTGATTTTTTGAAAGGAATTATTCCTGCCTTAATTCTTCTTTATATTCTAAAACTGAATTTATATTTTACAGTTATTCCCTTAGTACTGTTAGTCATCGGTCATAATTTTTCTGTGTTCATAAAATTTAAGGGTGGCAGGGGACTTGCAACAGGAGCAGGAATTTTACTGGTGCTAAGTTTTTTATTGCCAATATTCTGGCTTATACTTTATGCAATCATAAAAAAAATTAAGAACGAAGTTCACATTGCAACGGCAATAGCTTTAGTGCTGCTTCCGATTGTATTGATATTTACACAGGATTTAGTTGTACCTTTATCATATGGTTTCGGAGTATTTGGAAAGGATATTACCTTCACCTATTTATTTGCATTAAGTTCCTCAATTGTAATTGTTATATTATTGAAGCACATTACACCGATTTTTGAATTAATAACCAATAATAAAAAATGAGTACTAATCCTAAATTAACTTCGATTGAAGATTTGAATGAAATGGCACGTCAGATAAGACGAGATATTATTAATATGCTTTTGATTTCAAAGTCAGGGCACTCAGGCGGTCCGCTGGGCATGGCTGATGTTTTCACTGCTTTGTATTTCAATAAAATGGTTGCGGATAACGATAAACCTGATGCTGAAGACAGGGATTTTTTCTTTTTATCAATCGGACACATTGCTCCTGTTTGGTATGCAACACTTGCAAGAAGAGGATACTTTCCTATAGAAGAATTAACAACGTTAAGAAAAGTAAACGGAAGACTTCAGGGTCATCCGTCGCACATGAAAACACACGGTGTACCGGGAGTTGAAATTGCTTCAGGTTCACTCGGGCAGGGTCCATCTATTGCAGTTGGTGTTGCGCTGGGATTAAAATTATCGGGCAAAAAAAATCATGTATATTGTGTTTGCGGTGATGGTGAGTTACAGGAAGGACAAATCTGGGAAGCTATAATGACAGGCGCGCATCACAAATGCGATAACCTTACAATTATAATTGATAAGAACGATTGTCAGATTGATAACAGGGTGCAGAACGTTTTGAATATGGATTCCATTCCTGATAAGTTCAAGGCTTTCAATTGGGAAGTAATTGAAATTGACGGCAACGATATGCAATCAACTCTTGACGGCATCGATAAAGCAAAAGCAGTTAAGGGAAAGCCAACATGCATAGTTGCGCAGACTTTCATGGGTAAAGGAGTTTCATTCATGGAAGATAAATATCAATGGCATGGAGTTCCTCCGAATAATGAACAGGGAAAAATCGCGCTTACAGAATTGACGAAAACTAAGTTCGGTGATTTTGTAGAATTGGAATTGTGATAAGTAGCAGATAGAAAGTATTAAGTATAAAGTAAAAACAAAAAAGGCTATCAAATTTCGTTGATAGCCTTTTCTCGTTTTATAAACTTTATGAAGGATTATTTTCTTTGGAATTTTTCTTCTTCAAGAGTAAATACCAATGAAATTCTGTGTGTGTTTCCAAGTTGGTCTGTACCGTCAAACTTTGCGAATGAGTAATCAATAGCAATCTTCGGAAGCTTAACACCTGCGCCCAGAGTAAGATTACCTAAATCGTTGTAGCCTGTTCTGATGCTGATAAGATTTTTGAATGAGTACTCAATGCCTGAGTGCATATCAAAACTAACAGGTCCTATATAGGCATTTGCAGAATTTTTTCTCCCCTCGAATCTTACATCAAAATCAACAGCGGGGGTAATCATTCCGCCAAGAGCATCTATTGAGTAAGCTGTTCCGATTTTAGCAGTAGGAGAAATTGTTTCTTTCTTTCCTGTTGACCATGAAAGGTATGTTGTAGTCAAATCCTGTAAGTTAGCGCCGAGCATAAACTTTCCGAATGGATTGTAGTTTACACCGACATCAAAACCAAGTCCCCATGCAGAGGCTTCGGCAATGTTTCTTCTTATAATTTTTAAGTTAGCGCCGTATGAAAATTTATCTGATTGCTTTTTGGAGTAAGTAAGATAAAAAGCGTAGTCAGTTGAATTGAAGTAAGTAATTTTATCTGGGTCAAGTCTTTCACCCGGATCAAGTATTCCGTTTCCGTTTAAATCTATCAAAGCGTTCCGTGTATCTGCGATATCATCAACGCCCATTCGGATAACACTGAAACCTAAGGAAGCATTTTTCCCGAAGGGGAGACCAACAGAGCCGTAATCGTAATTAATAAGATTGCCGAATCTCTCATCGTGCATCAATGAAAACTGAGGGTAATTTATTCTGGAGAGTGCTGCCGGATTCCAGTAGCCTGCAGTAACATCGTTGACAAGAGCAACATAAGCGCCGCCCATGCCAAGAGGTCTTCCGCCGACACCAATTGCCAGAAATTCTCCTGCATATTTATTACCGCTGCCCTGTGCAAAAGTGAATTGTGCGCAAAGGCAAAATATAATAACTATTAAGATTTTTTTTAGTGAATTCATAAATCCCACGGTTAATTTACAAAAAAACGTAAATTAAATTATAGTGACCTCCAAAAATTTTAAAATAGATTTGTTCAAAAGAAATGAAAAGCCTGCAAGACTCTCACTTCAAACTCATTAATAATGTATAATTTATTCGGATAAATCAATACTAATTATACGGCTAAAAGCATATTATTTCCGAATGTTGTCCTGCAAAATTTATCTTCTGTTTCCAAGAATTCTCAAGAGAAATAAGAACATATTGATGAAATCGAGATACAGTGTTAATGCACCAAGTATTGCGCCTTTCTTTCCTTGCTCGCTATTGGCATCTAGATTGTAAGCCATCTGTTTTATCTTCTGAGTATCGTAAGCTGTAAGCCCTACAAAAATTAAAACACCTGCATAGCTTATTATCCAATAAAGAGTTGAGTTTGCTAAAAATATATTTACAACCGATGCGATTATAATTCCTATCAAAGCCATAAATAAAAATGAACCCATCTTTGATAAATCCATTTTTGTAATATATCCAAGTATGCTAACCGATGCAAACATCATTGCGCAGATAAGGAACGTAGAGTATACTGAAGCATGTGTGTAAGCTAAAAATACAATTGCCATTGTGAGACCGTTCAAAAAAGCATAGAGAAAAAAAGCTCCTACTGCAGCTATCGAAGGCATTTTGTTAATAGCCGCTGTGATTGCCATTACTAAAAGAAACTGACCGATTATTAATCCGAAGAACATAATTCTATTGAGGAGAAATAATTCAATCAAAGTATCTGAAGAGGAAACAGCAAAAGCTGTTAAGCCTGTAATTGCCAAACCCATTGCCATCCAGTTATAGACACGTAGCAAGAAGCTTTTTACATCTGTTTGTGTAACTGCTCCGGGCATGGAAGTACTCATTCCTTGACTATTGCCTGAGCCATTATAAAATTGATTCATTTATGTATTTGAATTTATATATTAAACAAAAAATTACTTTTGTGGTTCCATTCCCATTATAGCCCATTCTTCTTCTGCGGGACCGTAGATACCGGTAACTTTTAATCCTGCTTGTCTCATCAGAACTTCCATTTGTCCCCTGTGATGAGCTTGGTGTAAAATTAAGCATTGAAGCACAAAACCTTTCATCCATTCTTCACCGTACATAGGGACTTTCTCTAAAAGTTTTGCATCGCTCCACTGGTCTTTCACTGCAGCAAGTGCTTGTTTGGAGAGACGTTCGTAATCGGATAATATCTTATGAACATTTCTTACGTTTTTGTCTAAATCATGCAGTTCATCTATATCGGTTAGCCCTGCTTGTCTTAGCATTTCAGAAACAGTTTCAACCATGTGCCATGCGAGGAAGCCGATATCTCTTCCACCGGGTTTTATTACTGTGTTAAGAGTTTCATTGGTAAGATTGCCGAATAGCTTTAGAGTGGCTTCGTATTCGTAAGTCCACTCGTTTGAGAAGTCTTCTATTGTTCTGAACATTTTCTGGAGTTTTAATTTTATGGATTAAATAATAATAGCAATTGTGAAATGAGGTTTCAAGTTTAAATTTTGAGAGATTTTGATAGGGGAATTGTAAGTTTAGAGATATAAAAAAGACCTGATCCCATAAAGTGGAATCAAGTCTTTTTATATTCTTTTCTAAAAACGGACAAACAGGTAACGATAATTACTTCACCATCACCATTTTCATAGTCTTTGAAAAATCATTTGTCTCGAGCTTGAAATAATAAATCCCAGAAGAAAGACTCTCTCCGTTGAATTCGTATTCATAGCTTCCTGCCGTCAGATTATTTTTGGTAATACTTCTTACTACTCTTCCAACTGCATCAAAGATAATTAATTTTACATCAGATGATTTCGGAATATCAAATTTTATTTTGGTAGTTGGGTTGAATGGGTTTGGATAATTTTGAGACAAGATAATATTATCAGGGACCTTTGTATTTGTTTGAATTATGTCCGTTAAAATTTCGCCACCTCTATTTGTGGTTTTCAAAATAATGCTGCTATCTCCACAAATCCAGCCTGTTTGTGAGTTTATAAACACTACTCTTCTTAATTGAGCATTTGCTCCACTTATTTGGATTCCCCAACTGGTTCCTCCGTTCGTTGTCATAATTATTCTGCCTTTATAACCTACGGCAAGTGCATTATTAGGATCAAAATATTTTAATGAATTATATAAAGTATCAGAAGGTGTGCTGTTATATATCTTTATCCAATTAGTTCCTCCATTTGTACTCTTTACAATACCGGCATCCACAGTCCCGCATGCCATAATATTGTTCGAATCAATATTGGAAATTCCTTTGAACTGACCGGGGATGGAATCATTATATATCCAATTGCTTCCTCCATTAGTAGTGTATCCCAAATGTGTGCCTGCAAAGTAAATTTTATTTGAAGTGAGTGCAACGGCATCATTTGTCGTAACATCTAAATTAGTCGAAATATTAATCCAATTTAAACCTGTATTTGTAGTTTTGTCAATGGTTACAAATCCAAACCCAAATGCACTACTAGAGTTAATTATTAATACTTTGTTCATTGGTTGATGGTAAATATGATCCACCGATAACCAAGTAATGCCTCCATCAGTAGTTCGACGATACTCGTCGGAAGATACGTAGCCGGTATTTTCATTTAAAAAGCATACTGCATTAAAATTTTCACCCATTGAGGAATCTCTTTGCCAATTTGTTCCTCCATTGGTAGTTTTTAGAAAATAAGCATAAAAATCAGTATTATTTATATAAGGAGCTCTTGCGACAGCAAAACCTGTGTTTACATTTATAAATTGTATGTCATAAATTTTACTGCCAGGTGGGAGACCACTATTTTGTCTTACCCATTGGGAATAAGCATTTGATGTTATAACGAATATTAGAAATATAAAGACAATACTTTTTTTCATATTATGTTTTTATTTTCAACCGCTGATATCAATGTATTTTAAAATTAAGTCACAATCTGTTTTATAAAAATGCATTTACTTCACCATCACCATTTTCATAGTCTTTGAAAAATCATTTGTCTCCAGCTTGAAATAATAAATTCCCGAAGATAAACTTTCTCCGTTGAATTCATATTCATAACTTCCCGCTGTTAAATTGCTTTGCGTAACATTTTTTACTTCTCTTCCCACCGCATCAAAGATAATTATTTTCACATCCGATTGTTTCGGAATCTCAAATTTTATTTTTGTTGTAGGATTGAAGGGGTTGGGATAATTTTGATAGAGATTATATTTATCGGATATATAGTTACCTGTTTTAGTTATGCTTCCGGTTACAAAAATTTTCGTTTTGTAGTACAAAGAAGTAAATCCTGCAGAATCTTTATCAAAGATTGCATAGAACAGATAATCAAAGCCTGACCTTACTCCATTATTTAAAGCTATTGTCGGATTTTTAGAAGTATCTCCAACAGTAATACTATCTTTATAGTATGGATTTACGGCATCAAATAATATTTTTGTTGAATCATTTGATTTCCTTACAACTGCTGTAACGTGCGAAACGTAAGAGTCAAAAACAAAAGGGAACATCCATGATTTCATTCCGTAATAATTAAAATAATCGGAAGAAAGTACAGAATCTGTTTTAGTAAAGCTTGCACTGCTTCTTACATAAGAGTATATTCTGCTTTTACCGTTACGCTGGGATTCATATACCTGTTGAATATTTCCATAATTTCGCAAAAGAAATAAGGTTGAGTTATTTCCTATTGATGAAACTGTATCAAAATTATTCCATGTATTTCCAAAATCAGATGATCTGATTGAGTAAATGCTATACGTGCTATCTCCTTTTTGTGAACGAAAATTTAAAGTCATGTCATTAGTCTGACCTATTACGGGTTTATACGAGCTGCCGAAAATAGAAGCAGTTAAGTTGGTTTCATTTATAACCGTTTTAAGGGCTGCATTGTATCTACGGTAAATAACTTCACCGTCTTTTGAGTATGTAATACCAAAATCAGAAGAAGTTATTATTATACCTTTTGGATTTAATTTATTTCCCGAAGAGGAATCTACGGGGAAGGGATTTGTCCATGCTCCTGAATTGTAATATGCTCCGTATATATCCCATCTACCATTTTTGTTTGTTTCCCATAAAACTAAGGCATTTTGAATTGAACCGTTATATGCAATGCATGGATTTCGATTTATAAAATTATCTGAAGTAAGATATTTTACCGAGTCAAGCGGCCCGTTTTGATCTAAACGGATAATGCAAATTCGGGAAGCAGAATCCACCTGTCGTTGAAAGACAAGAAATTCCCAGTTATAGCCGAAATAATCTTGAAGTGAATTAAAAGAGGGATTTGTATCTTTAAACCCTGAAGTCAGTTTTTTTACAGGTGACCATTGAGCGCTTGTATTCTCTAAAGCTTGAAGTAGAATTAAAAGCGCAAAAGCAAAAAATAATTTTTTCAAAGTTTATGAATTAGAGTTATTAAAATTTAATTTAAAATTTTACTTCACCATCACCATTTTCATAGTCTTTGAAAAATCATTTGTCTCGAGCTTAAAATAATAAATCCCTGAAGATAAACTCTCTCCATTGAATTCGTATTCATAGCTTCCTGCAGTTAAATTGCTTTGTGAAATATTTTTTATTTCTCTTCCCAAGCCATCAAAGATAATTATTTTTACATCTGATTGTTTTGGAATATCAAATTTTATTTTTGTTGTGGGGTTGAAGGGATTAGGATAGTTTTGATAGAGATTAAAGTTGTTAACGTTTGTATTACTTATGGGATGTATATCAGAAGAATTAATTATTATGGTTTTATAATATAAAGATGTAAACCCAGCAGTATCTTTATTAAACACAGAATAAAAGAGATAATTGTTTCCATCTGCTCGTATATCCTGATTTAAGGCTATAGAAACTTGCTTTGAAGTATCGCCTAAAGTAACGCTATCTTTTAATGAAGAGAAAGAAGTAAAAAGAATTTTAGTTGAGTCATTTGATTTCCTGATAACTGACGAGAGATAAGAAATATAATTATTATTATCTGTAACAATTGGATTAAACCATGTCTTTAATCCGAAATAATTAAAGTAAGGAGATGTGAAAACGACTTCCTGTTGCCCCCCTGATGAAGGTGAATAAGCATATATTCCGTTTTTTCCGTTTCGGGAAGATTCAAATATTTGCATATAACCGCTTGTTCCAACGGTAATCTGAACATTCGAATTATTTCCTGCATATGCTGTTGTATCTAAAGCAGTCCATGCTGCTCCATTATTGGATGAAGTGAGTTTATATAGTCCGAAAGAATTATCCGGTTTTTGGAAGCGAAAATTGGCAGCCAATAAGTCAGGATATGGTTGACCAATGAGAGGCGAACTGCATGCAGACGAAACAGATGAAGTAAGGTTGGTTTCACTTATTATAGTTCTTGTTGCCGCATTGTACCTTATATATATTATATCATCATTTTTTGTATAAATAATTCCGAACTCATTTGCCGTAAACATTATGGCTTTTGGATTGAATTTATTTCCTGCGCCTGAATCAATAGGAAAAGGAGTTGTCCATCCGCCGGGGATACGTAATATGAACCATAAATATCCCACTTGCCGTTTTGATTGGATTCCCAAACTGACAAAGCATATTGAACAGTATCTAAAGTTGTAAATTTTTTATAAGTAACGGCAGGGTTTCTTTTTTTTGAATTACATGTTGTAAGATATTTTACGGTATCAAGTACACCTGTTTTATTAAGTCTCAAAACACATATTTGGGATGCAGTATCAATCTCCCGTTGGAAAACCAAAAATTCCCATTGGTATTGGAAGAATAAATAAGGCACCAATGGACCAAAAGCCGGATTCGTATCTTTATATCCATATGTCAACCTTTTCAAAGGTGACCAATTACCAATCTGCGAATAGGAATTTTGAGTGATGAAAAGAAGGGAAATTATTACCAACAACCAAATTGTAAGTTTTCTCATAGCTTGTAATTTAAGGTTAGTAAATATTCGGGAATTATATTTTATATAATCTACTTATTTTACAATAATTTTTACTATGCAGAATTTCTTCCCTTACCTAGGGGCAAGTGAACATATTTGACATTTCTAAAAATATACCTTAAATTAAACAGGTAAAAAAAAAATGGTAAAATAATGCCTGCAGCAAAATTTATATCTGAGCCGATAGAAGTAATTGCCCACATGCACCATATGAAAATGATTGTGCTGAGGTTTAAGTGGAATGATACAGTATATAATGTGGGTAAGATGGTAAATAAATGGCAGGTGCCTTCGGGAGAATCAAGAATTACACATTATATTGTTGAGTGTCCCAGACAAAATGTATCATGCGAGATTGCGTTGCATCATGCTGATTTGAAATGGGAGATTGTAGCAACTAGTGGGCTGCGGTGAGAAGAAGGTTTATAAGGTTCATAAGGTATCTTATGAATAATTTATCTTATAAACTTTATGAATTTTTAACCTTATGAACTTTACTAAACTACTTTATACTGTAGTTCGGTGCTTCCTTTGTAATCTTCACATCATGCGGATGCGATTCTTTCAGACCTGCGTTTGTTATCTGTACGAATTTAGTTTTTGTTTTCATATCGTGAATGTTCTTCGCTCCGCAGTAACCCATCGCTGCGCGCAATCCGCCAATCAATTGATAAATAGTTTCACCGAGCGCGCCTTTATAAGGAACAATGCCTTCTATTCCTTCGGGGACAAGTTTTGCAATATCATCTTCTGCATCCTGAAAATATCTATCCTTCGAGCCTTCCTTCATAGC
>JBBRQV010000111.1:0-10485 GCA_038225955.1 Ignavibacteria bacterium
GAATAGAATGGACTCAGAATTCTCATGTTAACTGTACCTTGAATGACATTGATCTAATTGATTCAAAGCATGTATGGGCTGGAGGAGATTTCGGAACCATTATTTCTAGTGTCGATGGGACAGTAAATATAACGCAAAATTCTAATATTATTCCTGAAAAATTTTCTCTATCACAAAACTACCCAAACCCCTTCAACCCTAGCACAAAAATAAATTACGAAGTTAAATCATCGGGATTTGTTTCACTGAAAGTTTTTGATTTACTCGGAAAAGAAGTTGCCTCGCTTGTGAATGAAAAACAAAATGCAGGCAGCTATGCTGTAGATTTTAATTCGAGCGAGTTCAATCTTTCGAGCGGAATTTATTTTTATACACTCAATGCAGGGGAGTTTAAAGAGACAAGAAAAATGGTGCTGGTAAAGTAAAAATATCAATCACTGATTTGTTTGATTGTAAATGATTTGAATGATAGTATACGAAAATTCATTTTAATCAGAATGAATCAGCGCCATCAATGATTAAAAAAAAGCTTATGAAAAAAGTAATCGGAATATTTTTAATTTTAATTGCATCGCAAAGTGTTTTTGCCCAAAGCGGGTGGCAGAATACTTTTTATCAGTATGTGAGCGCAATTAATAAACTAGTAAAGGTGGGTGACAGTACATATTGTGCTTTCTGTTATGACGGTAAGAATTATTTTAAAACAACTAACGGCGGACTCCAATGGAATACCTTTCAATTTTCGGATTCGGCCAATTACAGAATATTGGATGGTAAATTTTTAAATTCCAATACCGGATGGATTGTTGGAAATAATTATAATAATACAAAAGGAGTCGTCTTAAAAACTACTAATGGAGGTATAAATTGGCAGCCATTAAATTCTGATAGTATTAATTCATATTGTAAATCATTATCCTTGCTAAATGAAAATACAGGCTGGGTTGTTTCTCGCGGAAGTGCTTCATTCGGTAACTTGTATAAAACTACGAATGGCGGAAATACTTGGAATACAACACAATTTTTGAACAGTCAGAACATGCAGCGAGTAAAATTCTTTGATAACGAAAACGGTTGGGTATGCGGCTTTGATAAAGTTATTTCAAAAACTACTAATGGAGGACTTAATTGGACAAATAAAATAGTAAACAATGTGGCTAATTATACCTATGTTTTTTATTCAGACATTTATCCGGTGAGTATGAATGAGTGTTGGGCTCTGCTTTCAGCAAATAATCTTAGCAATGTAACTAACTTAGTTTATAAAACTACCGATGGAGGTGATAATTGGACTTTAATGTATTCCTATACAGACGGTTTAAATGGAAATTCAAGTAGTATTTGGAATATAGAATTTACTGATTCACAAACTGGTTATCTTAGCGGAGGGTTTAACTTTATTGCAAAGACGACAAATGGAGGTATAAACTGGAATTCTTTGAGTACATCAATACAAATATATTCTATTCTCCCATTGAATAATGTTCAAATTTTAGCGGGGGGAATTAATACCCAAAATACGGCCATTGTTCTAAAATCGACAGATGAAGGAGGAAGTTGGAATCAGATATTCAGCAATAGGAATTACAATTTCGTTGGTGTCTATTTTAAAGATTTTCAAAATGGGTTGGCTATAGAAGAAAAAGGGGTGATTTTCAGAACCTCAAATGGTGGAACCAGTTGGAATAAAATTTATGAAAATAGTTCGTACGTTTTTAGCTTAATAAAATTCCCTTCGGATACAAATGGTTTAATATTTTGTAATGCTGGAAAATTTTTAAGAACATCAGACTTTGGTAATAATTGGACGGAATTGACTACACCTCTGGCAGAATCAAAATCAAAAGTTATTTTTATAAATGAGTTAACCGGTTTTGCTTTAGGTACCGGACAAAATTTGTATACCACTTCAAACGGAGGACTAAATTGGAATATTATTAATGTGCCTTTAACAGGAGGTGATTTTACCCCATTATCAGGATATTCTGATATGAGTTTTATTAATTCAAATACAGGATGGATGTGTGCAGCAGCTTATACTTATATTCCTCACGGGCAAGGGTTTTATTCATATTCGAATGTCATTAAGAAGACAGTAAACGGAGGCCTTAGTTGGTATATTGTTTACTCAAGTTCTAGTTCATTCCAGTACAAAACATTAAAGTTTTTTACGGAAAATAGAGGATGGACTTGGATTTCTAATTTAATTTTAGAAACTACTGACAGTGGTTTTAGTTGGAATGTTTTGAATACTAATCCAACTTTTATATATAAAAAGTTAGAAATGTTTAATGAGAGTACAGGATGGATTGGAGGTAGTGATTATATAGTTAAAACCACAAACGCTGGTGTTAATTGGTTTTTACAATTGCAAGAAAACGGGATAAATGTAAACTCAATATTTATTAAAGATGAAAACAATGTTTGGTTTACAGGAAGCAATAATAGGATTTACAAAACAACAAACGGGGGAGGTATTATTTCTGCAATCAATCAAATAAATTCTGAAACTCCTAATAATTTTTCTCTATCACAAAATTACCCAAACCCCTTTAATCCATCTACAAAAATAAATTACGAAGTTAAATCATCGGGATTTGTTTCACTCAAAGTTTTTGATTTACTCGGTAAAGAAGTCGCTTCACTGGTAAACGAAAAGCAAAATGCAGGCAGCTATGCAGTTGTTTTTAACTCGAGTGAGTTTAATCTTCCAAGTGGAATTTATTTCTACACACTCAATGCAGGGGAGTTTAAAGAAACGAGAAAGATGGTGCTTGTGAAGTAAAAGATTTGAATCACAGATTACACAGATTAAAAATGATTGTACTGATAAGAAATCCCAATTCATTTTAATCAGAATAAATAATCGTAATCAGTTATTCTCTTTGTAAATTTCAATGCTCATAGCTTTTTCATTTGAAATCGAAGCTCTGTACATTCCTTCGCTATTAAAAACCATTTCAATATTCCCTTCGCTATCAACCGCTATCAGTCCGCCTTCGCCTTTTATTGAATTAAGGTTATTAAAAATCGCATAGTCAGCCGCTTCTTCCAATGAAAGCTCCTTATATTTCATAAGAGAAATTAAGTCATAAGCCACAGATTGCCGAATAAAAAATTCTCCGTCTCCTGTGCATGACACCGCTGCGACGCCGTTTTCTGCATAAGTCCCTGCGCCTATGATAGCCGTATCGCCAATGCGGCCAAACTGTTTATTAGTCATTCCGCCCGTCGATGTTGCAGCTGCAAGATTGCCATTACTATCCAATGCTACCGCGCCGACTGTACCGAATTTCTTTTTCGCTCCTGTGAAATCCGTTGTGTGGTCAAGAAAGCTTTTACCCGACTCCTTTGCTTTTTGCAATTGGTCAAATCTTCTCTGAGTAAAAAAATATTCATCGCTTTCTATCTCAAGTCCCTTTTGCTTTGCAAACTCAAGAGCGCCTTTGCCCGAAAGCATTACAAATTCAGACTTCTCCATTACAGCCCTTGCTAATTTTATGGGATGCTTTATGTTTCTCACCCCAGCGATTGCCCCGGCAGTTAAGTGGGCTCCGTTCATTATCGAAGCGTCCATTTCAATCACGCCTTCATTGGTAAAAACAGAGCCTTTACCTGCATTGAAGAGGGGATTGAGCTCCATTTCAACTACGGCAGCTTCGACAGCGTCAAGAGCTGAGCCATCAGCTTCAAGAATTTTCCATCCTTTTAGCAGGGCAGTTTCAAGGGCTTGATTGTACTCGGCTTCGAGGGCGGGAGTCATATTGGCTTTGGTGATTGTTCCTGCGCCGCCGTGAATTGCAAATGAGATGTTTTTCATTATCTGATTTAGTAGATAAAAAAATAGCTAAAACCTTTTTAAAGTTTTAGCTAAAATAATTTACTTAGTTATTATAAAATTTGCGGGAAACAAAATTACATTCCGAAACAATAGCCTGCATCTACAAGGAAGCTATTGTAGCTCTCGCCGGAGCGTTTGCTCAATCTGTAGCTTCCTTCAAGAGTAATTTTGTTACCACCTTTAAGATTAAAATTTAATCCGGCAGCTAGCATTACACCGAGTCCGTACTCTTTTATACCGGCGAATTTTTTTGTGCCGTTAGTAGATATTAAATCGATGACACTGGAATAACTTAGCCCAAGCCCAAGCTTTCCGTAAGGAGTAATTGTGCTTGCCGAATAATTATCGGAAATTATTGCTGCTGCTAAAAGCTGGGATATACCGTAAGGACCTCCCGAGGACCCGCTATCGAGGTTAACTCCGGCTCCCGATTCGTTTATTATATATGCCGAGTAGTTGAACTCCGCGCCGTAAGAAAAAATTTTTGAGACGGGCTTATCGAAAACAAAACCAAGGTTAAACCCTGTTCCCCAGTATGTTTTAAATATATCGGGCGAAAGAGGAGTTGCTGTGCCTAACTCCAGACCTAGATGTCCTTTGCTTTGTGCAGATAAAATTAACGGAATAAATAACAGTACTGCAATGAGTAGTTTTTTCATTATGTAAATATTTAATGGGATATTAATTTGTGAGATGAGACGAAATTAAAATATATTTCTTTTAAATTTAAGGCAGGAAAAAAGGGGAAATATAAATTCAGAATTCAAAGCTTGCAATTCTGAATTTAAAAAGAATGAAGGGGGAGACTAAGCATATTGATGGTTTTATCAAAAGATAAAATTACATACCGAAGTGGTAGCCGACATCAAGAAGAAATGCATTGTAGCTATCACCGGGGCGATTGTTCACTCTGTAACTTCCTTCAATGGAAACTTTATTACCGCTAAGCAGATTAAAATTTAATCCCGCGGCAATCATAACGCCAAGTCCGTTTTCTGATGAGCCATTGAAAATTAAATTTCCGTTGGCATTTTTTATATCGTCAACTGATGTAAAACTTACGCCAAGTCCGAGTTTTCCATAGGGAGAAACAGAGTTTGCGCTGTTATTATCAGATGCCATTACTACAGCTAAAAGCTGTGCTGCATTGAACGAGCCGCCTGTAACGTTATTGCTCAGCTCGGCTGCAGATTTGTTTAGTGAGAACGAAGCGTAGTTAAACTCGCCGCCTACAGAAAAAATTTCGGAGACTGGCTTATCGTACATTACACCAAGATCGAAAGATGGATTCCAATAAGATTTGAATGTTGTTGGTGAAGTTGGGATTGTAATCCCGGCTTCAACGCCAAGGTAACCTTTGCTTTGCGCAGACAAAATTAACGGAACGAATAACAATACTGCAATGAGTAGCTTTTTCATCATGTGTGATTTAATTTTAAAAATAGTTTTGCCAATGATGGCAGTTATTACTTCTTTACGCGTTAGATTTTCCTGTTGGAGACTGATTGAGAAATTTCTGTAAAAGATTTTTCGTAAGAGTTCAAAGCTCTTAAACGACGCAGATGAGATGATTCGTTTAAATTTAGCCTATATTCCTATGATAATTAAGGCAGAAATAAATGGTAGATACAAAAATTTTAGCTATAAAGAAAACGCTTGCAAGATTTTTCATTTTGATTTTAAATTTATAAACAGAATGTTTTTTACTATTGATAATATTCGTAATTAAATGTCAGATAAAATGTTGGAAAATCCCTGACGCTTGATTCAACGCCTGAGAGAAGATTATTTTCATCGTATTGATAATTAATTGTTTCGTACACTTCACGTGGGGAGCGGCTTTTAGTTCCACCTTTTTCACGAACAAAAATTTTCTTCGTTATTCTTTTATTCTTAAGAAAATAAAATTGTGTTGTATAGCCGTTAGTGCAGGTGATGGTATCTTCAATAGAACTCTTCATATTTTCTTCCGAGTATTTTATTCTGAATTCTGCAAGCAAAAATTTACCACTAAAATTTGATAATTTATTTTTGTCATTAAATTCAGCAGTATAGTTCATATAGTAGTTTTCATTCCTTGGTTGATATTGTATTGCAGCTATCTGGAATAAAAGCTGTTCATTATTTACTTCTTTATAGGATAAAGTATATTTCTCCGGAAATTGAGAGCCCAATCCTTTTGTAATTTCGTATAACTGACTATCGTGGTAGAAAAAATTATAAAAGGAAAACGTTTTTTTATCTATGCTGTTAACTCCGGTTATTTCCGTAAGGCGGCTTGCATCATCATATAAAAATTTTAATCCTTCTTTATTACGACTAAGAGTCTGCGGAGTGTACTCTTCAATAAATCCTTTCTCATTTATCTTTAAAGTAGCGTACTCTGTTTTTGCAGAATCCTTTCCGTAGTCAAGAATGATTTTTATTTGCTTTACTTTATTTTGCTTAAAGTCCTCTCTGCTCTGCTGAATTATTTCATTGAACAAAGTCATATCTTTAATAACAAGGGAAGCATCAAACTGATAGTACATATCGGGATAAAGAACGTCGTAATACATACTGTAGTTCAAAACTGTCATAGTGTTGTTATCACCCATTACCTGCATTATCTGCAGTTCCGGCATTTGTGAAGAGCATGAATAAAAAAACAGGAGGGAAGAAAAAAATAAGGGCAGGATAATGATTTTCATAACAACCTCTTTATTTTAGTAACTTTATAGAAGAAGAAAAGTTCCTTTAATTTATTTTACCAACACCATTTTCCTCGTCTCGGAAAAATTTCCCGCTTCTAATTTATAAAAATAAATTCCGCTGGGCAGTAGGGAAGCGTTGAAGTCGTATTTATACTTTCCCGCAGATAAATTTTCATTCAAAAGATTCGCAACTAACAATTGATTTTGAAATTGTGTGGTCAACATTAATATTGAAGTTGAACCCCGTCTTATGAATCTCTTTGAAACTTTTTGAACCGACAGGCACGCTTAGCCCTGCCATAAATCCCAGATTTGTTTTATCCACTCCCTGCGAAAAAATAAGAGAGGGGAGAAAAATAAATATAGAAAAAATAAAAAATACTTTTTTCATATGAAGATTACACTTTCTTTGTTTAATTTATTTTGCCTCTGTATAAATAACATTTTCCTGTACTTGTTTTGCTTACATAAAAAGTTTTGTCACGCATATTACTCATATCAAGTAAAAAACCTCCTAACTCCACACCTGAGAATGGATAATATATATCATCGGATAAAGTTGTTCCGTTCCAGTACGATGCTCTGACTGTATAGATGGTAGTATCGAATGAAGTAAAATATACATTATTAAAATTTTCACCGGAAGCTTTAAAAAATCTTAACTTACGATTATCGCTGAATAACTGTTTCCATGTTGAGCCATCGAAGTATGAAACATAAGTCAATAAGTCTGAATTTAAATTTTTCAAAATATAATTATCGGTTTGCATTCTTACGTATGCGGAAGTTTCAAAACTCAACTCTGTGAGTTCATTGTTCTCAAATTTATAAACACGGGATACATAGTTATAGCTATGAGTTCCCAAATAAATTGTGTTCCCGTTTCGGGCAATTTCGAAAGTATATTCATTATTATGCAAAGGAATAACTGTTACTGCACCGTCATCATACAAGTATAGTTTACCATTTACTGCTATAAGAATTTTTCCGGGCTGAATTATTTTTATAGCGTTTGGTTGATTCGAACTTAAACTGTCAATCACAACAGTTGTGCTATTTGCACCGTCAAGTATTTTTAAACTTATAGCAAAATTTGGGTATTGAGACTCACCCGCAAAAACTGTGTATGAAGGTGTATAAGAATCTATTGCTGTGCATTGAAATTCTCCTCCCTGAAAATTAAAAAGTGAAACAGTCGTTCCGCTTACTTTATAAGTCCCATTTAAGCTGTGAACATATGCTGTGTTTGCATCACTCATATAAATTCCGTCTGAGTGTTGTATAGTAGTTGAATCAACCATCTGCCATGTAACATTTTGCGAGGGCGTAATACTCACAGGATCATTTGCGCATGAGTAAAAAACAGTTGAAGAGAATATTAAAATTAGAAGCAGCAATGAAATTCTCATTTCTTTTGAGTTAAGTTGATAAAGAAAGTAGAGAATATATTCGATAGGTTAAGCTTTTTTCCGGAAATAAAGTTTTTTAAATTATTGATTATAACTTATCTTATCAATATAGAAACAAAAATTACTTTGTAAGTTATGAATTAAAACTTCCAGCTAACGCCTAATGAGGGAGTGAAATAAGAGTAATAAATTCTGTTTCGCTCACCGGATGAAATAAAAGTATAATTGTTATTATCCGGTTCTACATATAATGAGTAACTTTTGTGTGTCAGTTCAGCTGCTACTCCCAGTTTTTTTGAAATTGCATATTGTACTCCTGCTCCGATGGCAAAATAAATTCCGGGTTTACTTGAAGACAGTGTAGAAAAATTTGCTCCGCAGATAATTTTACCATAGGGAGCAATTTTTGCTTCGGAAGATTTGAACGTTATTGTCCCATACGGAGAGTAGAGATCGTAAAAATCCTGATTAGCATACATTAAACCTGCCCCTGCATAAATTGCATCACTCACCAGATAATTTACAGATACTTCATTTGTAATAAAATCACGGAATTTATCCAGTAACAATCCGCTTTGTAATTGAATTTCAAATTTTTTAATTGTCGGCTCAGGAAGCTCACCGAAATTTTTCATTTCTTTTTTTTGTGAGAAGCATAAACAGGGAAGCGCAAAGAGGAAAAAAATGACCGGAATTCTCATTTTAGCGCAGTTTATATTATTAAATATATTGATTTATCAGATTGTACTACAGAAAGTGAGATTTGTTCCCGTAAATAAAAACGATACTGTGCAAAATTATATGTGAGTAACGTGAGTAACGTGAGTAAATTTAAGCAAATTTTACTCATGTCGATAAAACGTGAGTAGGATTTACTAATGTCCTTATAACCTGAAACTAGATCCCATATTCAATAGAAATGTGTTAACCTCATCAGTAGATGATTTATTTAATTTGAATTGCGCTTCAAGAACAATTTTATTTTTCTCATTCACCATAAAATTCATTCCCATTGATGGGGCTATTAGAATTCCGGTCGAAGTTGTGCTAGGCAGGGGATGTATAATATCGTACGAAGAGGTGGACATTCCCGTCTTTGCAAGAAGAGATGCTCCGAGTCCTAATTTTACAAATGGCTGAACGGGAAGCTTTACTGCCTCGGCATTCTGCAATTTGAAAAACGCCATCAGACCCATAGTTCTGTAGTTGCCGTAATCGTATCCGGAGATAGCACCTATTATAGCAACATGCAATCCGACATCATATTTGTTTGAAGATAAATTTGCAAAGTTTGCATCAAAGCCAATAGCAGTTAGCTTGCTCATTGCAAACTCAATGCTCACCCCCGTATTGAAGGAAGTATTATAAATCTGCTGATTAGCCGGAATTGAAAGTCCTGCGCTTGTAGTAATGTATGTTGTATTGGGTAACTGAGGGTAAGCTGATAAGGGTAAAGTGAAAATGAGGAGAATTAAAATTTTCTTCATTAAAATTTTCTTCATGGGTATGTAATATTTTTTTTTAGAATTCTTTTGTCACCTGCACGCTGCCGTAAGACATTGATGTTTTTTCGTTTTGAATTTCGTTTCCTGTATCATCTTCTATGGACATCGTCAGCTCTCCGCGGTCGGCTTCTTTATTAAACGAGCAGACTAGCGACTTACAGTCCTCTATAAAATACTCTGCCGGCAGAACGCCTTCTACTGTATTTGACTTAATTGTTCCTGAGGGAGATATTGTTTTGTAAAAGCCTGTGTAGCGAAGCTTATCGGAGCCGCTTAATACAATTTTGTATTTGCCGTTGACGGAGCTCGAGTTTCCGCATGAAAAAATCAACAGCATAAAAGTTGCCGCAGCAGAAAAGAATTTTATTCTTAAAAACTTTTTAGAGAGCATACGTTTTGTAAGTTAAATTTCCACCCCCTTACAAAAGCTATTTTGTTACTGTAAAAATAGTGATTTTAAATGAAAAATTCTGAATTTTTTTGAAATTGTTTTCCCTCCTTACCCAGCTACCAATTATCAAGTCTCGCATTAGCTGGAGAGGGCTAGGGGTGGTTTAATGTATGCTTTGCCTTCCAAGTTTACTTCACAAAAAGTGAATAAAATTTAATTGAATAGTTATAAAGCTTTTCTGAGGCTGTTCCCCTCCTTAGCAAGGAGGGGTTAGGGGTGGTTTAACGCTTACTTTGTCTTGCAAGTTCTATTTCATGAGACAAATCATTTAATACATACTGTAAATTATCTTTAACATCATTGTTTGTATATCGTATTATATCTATTCCCTGAGTCGTTAAAAAATTTGTTCGGACTAAATCTCTCTGGGTATTTTCCTGAAAATGTGAGTCACCATCAATTTCTATCGCTAGTTTCAGTTCAGTACAATAGAAATCTACAATATAACTTCCAATACTATATTGTCTCCTGAATTTAATTCCGAACGGATTACCTTTCTTAAGTTTACTCCATAAAATTTTCTCAGATAGAGTAGAATTATTTCTAAGTTCTTTTCTTTTTTCTTTTAATAAAGTCTTATTGAATA
>JBBRQV010000112.1:0-10417 GCA_038225955.1 Ignavibacteria bacterium
ACGCTTACGCTGTTACAAAAATTCAGCGGTAATAAATTCCTTACGTTCTTTGATTCTGCAACTATATTTATTGAGTGCAACAAAATAAAAACAAATGGCGTTTCGAATGATATAGTTTGGTTTTATGGCAGCGCAGATGTAACTATAAAGGCTATTGTGAACGACATTCAATTCAGCTCTATAACAGGATCTCCAATAGTAAAATATATTTCAGAAACGATTTATTCATATTTCGCAATAAGAGGCACTGCAAACGTAACGTTGGAAGCTAATAAATTGCTTCCTGTTACATCTAATCTAATTTCAATTGAGGATACAGCTCTCTTAGCTTTAAATGTAAGAGTATGTACAGCGAAAATAATGATACTAGATTCGGCACAAGTAAGAGCATACAATACTGCATTCTCTCAAGGAGTAACAGGCACAGAGAATATCTCAATAGGCAATGAAAATACTAAGGTATTGCTATTCAACTGTACTTTGGTTGCGCTGAATCCTAGTGTACTGTATACAGTCTCTGGCGCATCTGAAATAGCTACAGGTCTGTATCTGTATAACTGTATCGGAAATAAAGTTACAGAGGCAACAGCATTTGTAAATATATACACTGTAAACGCTAACATTATCGCTTAACACCGGTCCTAAGAAAAAGAAGATAATTTTTTAATCATATGAAAAGTTTCGAGGAATTTAAAAAGGCACTACGGATGTCCGAATCACAAACAGGAGTAACTAATACAGAGGGTTGTATTGGGTACTTTCAATTTTGCAATAAGACGTGGAGAGATATTGCCGGGAAACTAGGGTATAAAGGAACCAAACAAGATTTTATTAAAAATTATTCAATTCAAGAAAAATTCCTAGAAAAATTAATACAAGAGAATTTAAAGAATCTAGGAGTTCCTTCTCAATATGCAGCTGCATTATCCAAGAGATTAAACTTCAATGTAACAATATCCGGAGTAGTTGGAGGAATGCATTTAGGAGGAGTTGGAGGGGTACAAAAGTTAGCTAATAAAGGAATTGATAAGGGAGATACATATAAAACTAAAGTCAGTGCCTATGTAAAAAAATTTAGCGGTTATGAAATCCCGAACTTTCAAGAATCTGAGTTCGATACTTTCAACGAACAAAACAACACTGTACCAGTAACATCACATCAAGTAATTATTCCTACTGAAGGAACAGCACATCAAGCAATTATTCCTACTGAAGGAACTATAGAAGATTATTTACCACTAATTGCAGTAGCAGGAATAGGATTAATTATATTAATTATTGCAACTCGTTAATGTGAATTATTTAAATATTTCCATTGCTCCAGCTCAGTTAGTACGAAAGTTTCAGGATTCCAGCTATAAACGTTTCCACGATAAGGGTCGATAGCCCAATATTGTAAATATTCATACTCTTCTTTAAACTTCAACCCACTTTTAAATACGACCTTTAAATAAACTTTAGTAAAGTTATTAAAAATAGAAGGACAATGAATTACATTATAATCCAAATAATTTTTATCGTAAGTATCAGTTCGCAACTTTGTATCTATCTTTTCCAACTCAGGCACATTTTCCAACACTTTAAAGAAACAATCTTCATTACTCATTTGTGCATGCACAAATAGGGGGGTTAAAAGCAATAAAAAAACAAATACAGATTTTTTCATAACAAACATTAATTAACTTAAACAAAATTAACCTATGGAACGAAAAAAAACAACACTTAATATTCCTCCGCCTCCGGCAAATGGAGAAATTTACGAAGAGGAATTAAGCGGTCTATTAGCCGTGCAATACAATATCGAAAATGCTTATCCGGATAACAGCTCGATTGTGTGTAGGATTTATAGAATTTTAATCGGAGGGAAGAAAGAATTTATTGAAAAATTTGACGGCATTCCCGATGAACAAGATATAAAAAATAAATTTGGCGGCGGTTCGTTCTGCCTTATGTTTTTTGTAATCACTGACGGCAAAGAAGAATTTACGAAAAAATCAGTAAACATTCACATTGCCGGTTCACCTAAAAATCTTGATGTAGAAACCCCTGCGGCAACTCCGGAGCAGCAGAAACCAGCTGCAGCGGTAAACACTCAAGATGAATTCGTTCAGAAGATTTTATTAACCCTTCTAGCAAAAGAAGCCGCGCCGCCTGTCGATAATGGAAAAAGCATGGAGGTAATGGGAACAATGTTCGCCGCCGTAATGACGGTTATTACTACAATGATAGGGAACAAGGATAAAAATCCCGAATCGGAATTAATGAAAACTTTATTACCGGAACTACTTAAAAATTCATTTAAGAAAAGTAATCCGATTGAAGATATTAAAGATTTTATGGAAATGAAAAATTTAATGGATTCGGGAGAGGGAAAAGGGGATTTTTGGAGCGATATAATTAAGAGCGCAGCCCCATTACTTGCGGCAATGGCAGGTGGTATGAATAACGGCGGCACAATGGCGGTTCCTACTGTAAGCGCAGATGAAGTAAGAAGAATTTCTCGTGAATCTGCCAAAGAAGTAATCAACGAGGAATTCCCGGTTGATGATAACGTTACAGAGCTAACTACAGAGGCTAGGAGCACTCAGGAGGAGCGAACGCAGCAACAAAAGACTAATCAAGCCGCTACTGCGGATTCAGAAGAAAATAAGCAAAAAACAATGATTGCAGCACTTAAATTATTACCGGAAACGGAAAAAATAAAAATGCTAATGCAGTACTTGAAACAATATTCGTATGAGCAAGTAAAATCTTTCATACTTGATAACGCAATTCTAAAGAACGAAGATGAATTTTTAGATTACTGCGCAAAAGCAGGCTACGAAGTTCCTGCCGAGTAAATAAATTTCAAACCGGTTATATACAAAAGCCTCAATTTGCGTGTAAGCAGATTGAGGCTTTTTTGTTTTGCATCAGTAAGAACATCTGCCATTCCAAAATAACACACACCAAAGCCTTACAACCCATTCAAAACAGCATTACAGTACATTTACAGGTAACGAACAGTGCGGCTACAGTCTGAAGACAGTCAAAATGCACTCACTTTTACAGTGTGTTTTAAAACACACCCATAAGCATTTAGAGTAGGTTTTAAAACACACCCATACGGTTTTAAAACACACCCTTGGGGTTTTAAAACACACTCATACGGCTTTAAAGCACACCCTTGGGGTTTTAAAACACTCTCTCTATATGAATATTATAGATACTTATAGATTTTATAAGAGATATAATACCGTATTTTTCTTTAGCTAATATTTTGCAGGAAAATAATTCATACATTCTGCAAAAAAAGGCTTGACAAATATGTTAATAAGTTGTAAGTTGGTACTGTCGGATTTGTTATATAATATATATTATGTAAAGTTGACGAAAAAGAATGTTCAAAGCAATGTTAATAAGTTGAGGATAAGTTTCTTCCCTTTCTTAAAGATGTCCCGATGCTTTTTTAATATGGGGTTTGGGTTAGAAGAAAGAGTGATTATTTTAAAATTAATATGTGGATGTGCTGATATTAAGTTTGAAAGGCTTGAATTAAAAGATGGTCCAACTTAAAGTAAATAAAAGGATTTTTATTCAATCTCAGCTTCCATTTTATTCATGAATTTCATAAATATATACTTCTATTAATCTTGAATAAGCAATCCATTCTTAATAATTTCTTTTTTCCAAAACTAATCAAATTTTAATGAGTTTACTTGTTGTCGGTTCAATGGCATTAGATACAATCGAAACACCATTTGGCAAAGCTGAGTACACACTTGGCGGCTCTGCGACTTTTCTATCAACCGCAGCGTCTTATTTTACTAAGGATATAAAACTTGTCGGAGTAGTTGGTTACGATTTTCCTGAAAAGGAATTAACATTTTTACAATCAAAGGGCATAGATACAACCGGAGTCGAAATATTAAAAGATGTAAAAACTTTCCATTGGCACGGCAAATATCATTATGATATGAACACACGCGATTCGATTACAACTGAACTTAATGCACTTGGAGTGTTTGACCCCAAGATTCCTGAAAGCTATAAATCATGTGAGTATATCTGCCTTGGTAATATTGAACCTACCATACAGCAGAAAGTAATTAAGCAAATCACAAAGCCTGAAATTGTAATGTGTGATACTATGAACTTCTGGATTGAAAGCGCGCGTGATGAAGTTGTTAAGACGTTGAGTATGGTTGATGTGTTAGTTATAAATGATAGTGAAGCAAGACAATTAACTGATGAATATAATTTAATTTCTGCTTATAAGAAAATGCGCGCAATGGGACCAAAAATTATTGTAATTAAAAAAGGAGAGCATGGCGCTTATTTATTTACAGATGATTCAATATTCTCCTTCCCTGCCTACCCTCTTGAGCAGGTATTTGATCCGACAGGAGCAGGTGATACTTTTGCCGGCGGTATGATGGGATGGCTTTGTAAATCAAAAAATCTTTCGGAAGAGAATTTAAAGCTCTCCGTAGTTTATGGAAGCACTATGGCTTCACTCTGCGTTGAAGAATTTTCACTTGAAGGAATAAGACATCTTTCTTCTGGTAGAATCCGCGAGAGATACAATGCTTTCAGAAAGCTTACAAGCTTTGAAAGTATTGAGATAGATTAAACGTCTAATGTAAAACAAGTCTACTTCCCAAACCCTGTTTGGGAAGTCCATAATTTTAAGATGTGTTTACGAAACAGGGGTTTGGAAACAGAGGAAAGTTTATGGCAATAGTTACAGATGAAGCGGTTATATTACGATCAGTAAACTACGGGGATACGAGTAAAATCATTACTCTGTACTCGAAAGAGAACGGAAAGATAAACTGCATTGTAAAAGGCGCACGAAATATAAAATCCAGAGTGCTGGGAGTAATAGAGCCTTTCAATCACATTACTATTGTATTCTACAATAAGCAGAACCGCGACCTTCAGATGCTATCAAAAGCAGAGACGATAAAGAATTTCAGACTTATAAAAACCGATTTAGATAAGTTGACAGTCTGCTACCGTATCCTTGAAATGATGAACAAGGCAGTTTACGATAAGGAGCATAGTAATGAGTTATTTGATTTGCTGATAAAAACGTTCTCTTACATTAACGAAAATTCTATTGAAAATTTTATTTCTTATTTATATTTTCAAATCCATCTCTGTGAAGTATTGGGTATCTCCCCCATCGATAAAATAGAGGCTGACGGAGACACTTTTATGGCGCGTGAGATGTTATTGAATAAAATTCAATTAGACACAATTAAATATCTGCTCGAGAATGAAATTGAAAAAATGAACGTAAGTATAGCCTCAAGTGAAACAATTTTGAATTTAATGAGTATTTATGATAAGTATTTAGCAGACCATACCGAAAACTTTATTAAATTAAAATCGGTTAATGTCTTTAATCAAATGGGCTGATACTAAAAAACAGACGGTTCATTAAACCAAAAGGAAAAATTTCTATCGAACAATATATACCGCTTAATTAAAAGCACTTATAATTTTACAAAGGAGAAATATATAATATGTCAAAAAAATCAATATTTGCAGCAGCTTTTCTTGTAATGTTTGCTGTCGCCTTCGGCGGTATTTTAATAGCCAGCTTCAGTGGAATAAGACCTATCTCGGCTAATACCCCTGTAGATTTTAAAACTACTCCTCCTATCACCTCTCCCAATGCGACCCTCAAAGGATTGAATGAAGGATTCATGGAAATTTCTAAAGCTGTTACACCTACAGTGGTAAATATAGAAGTAACCGGTTCTTCTAAAGGTGAAGAAGGCCAGCAGCAGCAGCTTCCTTTCTTTTTCGGACCTGACGGCCAGCAGCAAACTCCTCAGGAAGAAATGCCGAGCAAAGGAACAGGCACAGGATTTATAATAAGCGCAGATGGCTATATAATGACGAACAATCACGTTGTAAAAAATGCAAACGAAAACGGAATAAAAGTTCAGTTAAATGATAAGAGAGAATACACAGCTCATCTTATCGGTACAGACCCCAACACAGACGTAGCAGTTATAAAAATTGATGCAAAGGATTTACCTGTAGCATCAGTCGGTAACTCAGATGATGTTCAGGTTGGTCAATGGGTGCTAGCAATTGGTAATCCCCTTCAGTTGAACTCAACTGTAACAGCAGGTATTGTTTCAGCACTTGGAAGAAATATCAACATTGATGGCAACAGTTATGCGATAAATAATTTTATACAAACAGATGCAGCAATTAATCCGGGCAATAGCGGCGGACCATTAGTAGATATTAACGGTTCAGTTATCGGAATTAACTCGGCTATCAAATCACAAAGCGGATACTATCAGGGATACGGTTTTGCAATTCCTATTAACTTAGCAAAGAACGTTGCAACGGAATTAATAAAATCAGGAAAAATAAGCAGAGGTTATATTGGTGTATCAATTAAAGATGTTGACCAGAAAGAAGCAAAAGGTTTAGGACTTGATAAGGCACAGGGTGTTTTGGTACAGGATGTATTAAAAGGCGGAGCAGGCGCAGATGCAGGACTTAAAGTCGGCGATGTTATCTTAACAGTTGACGGTAAAAATGTAAATGCAGCTAACGAGCTTCAATCAATCATCGGACAAAAACATCCGGGTGAGACAGCATTATTAAAAATATTCAGAGACGGCAAGTCAATGGATATGACTGTTACACTTAAGGCAAAGGATGATAGCCAAAATGCAGCAAGCAACAACATTCCTAATAAAGATGAAAGTAATAAATCTGAGCCAAGCTCAAAATCTTTTGATAAAGCAGGCTTCGGAGTTGCAGAGTTGACAAGCGCTCAGAAACAAAAATTTGATGTTGACGGCGGCGCATTTGTAACATCTGTAAAAAGATTTTCAGAGAGTTTTGACAGAGGTTTAAGAGAAGGATTAGTAATTGTAGAAGCTGATAAAAATAAAATCAGCAGCGTTGATGATTTGGAATCTATCATAAAGAAAAAATCTGCAGGTGATATACTTGTACTGAAGGTTAAAGCACCTGAAGGCCAAGTAAGACTTGTAGCCATAGAAGTTCAGTAATAGTTTGAATAACGTTATAAAGCAGAAGCTAAGTAACGAGAGTTAATTTAAGCCCCTTTCATTGAAGAAATGTAAGGGGTTTTTTGTTTCCTGCCTGCCTTAGAAACCTATGAATGCATAAAAATCTGTAAGCGCATTTTATAACCACTGCATTTAATTTTCCGTAGATACTCACACCCTCTTATTAATTACCTTAAATCGTCCCTCATAATTTTAAATTATGAATATGAAGCAATCTACAGTATTATTTTTATTTGTTTTTTTTCTTACCACGCATTTTGGGTTCTCACAGGGCAGTTCAATGTTTCGTGGAAACTCTGCCTTAACTGCCAATTACAACACACAATCAGTAAATAAACTTATCGGTGTTAAATTCACATTTCAAACAGGTGGTCCTGTGCGAAGCACTCCTGCTATATCAAACGGAACAATTTTTTTCGGAAGCTCGGACGGAAATTTTTATGCTCTCGATGCAGAGTCAGGAATTCAGAAATGGAAATTTAAAACCGGCGGAGGAGTAAGCTCATCTCCGACTGTTTCAGACAATAAAGTTTGGTTCACAAGCAGAGACGGATATCTATATGCTCTCGATGCAGCAAGCGGTAGAGAGCTATGGAAATTTGAATTCGGAAAAGATCTGGGAATACAAAACTACTGGGATTTTTATTTATCCTCCCCAAACATCTCCGAAAACATTTTATACATCGGCAGTGGTGATGGCAATTTGTATGCAATAGATATTAATTCAAAATCTGTGAAATGGAAACACGATATCGGTTCACGAATAAGATGTACTCCGGCAATATCAGGAGATTTTGTTTTATTCGGAGCAATGAACGGAAATTTTTACGGAGTCTCCAAAGATAACGGTGAGGAAAAATGGAAGTTCGCAACTGCCGGAGCTTCAATAAAATTTGAAGACGCGGGGAATGACAGAACGTCAATCTTCTGCTCTCCTTCTGTTTCCTCAAAGTACGGAGTTGTTGTATTCGGGGGTCGTGACGGATTTTTCTATGCGTTAAATACATCCGACGGAAAATTAAAATGGAGCGTAGACCACAAAGGCTCATGGGTACTATCAAACGCTATTAAAGACGATGATGTTTTTATCGGTAGCGGAAGCGCAGGATTTGTTCAATGTGTTGATATAAATTCGGGAATAGAAAAATGGAGATACAAAACAGGTACTGCAGTTTTTTCATCTCTATTTATTGCAGGCAGTGTAATTTACTTCAACGATTTCTTCGGAAATGTTAATTCAGTTAATACTGCTACCGGTGAAAAGATATGGAGCTTTCCTATGGGATGCAGATCATTTTCTACTCCAGTAGTTTCTGATGGAATAGTTTACAGTGCCGGCGATGACGGAATTTTATATGCTCTTCAAGGTGCTGCTTCGGAAATTTTAAAAAAAATTCCAGCAAGAAAAATAGTTTATTTCGAAGGAAATAAATCGGATAAATCATTCAGTACATTTCCTCTAAGTACAGGTATGTTTATAAGAGATTATTTTAAAACTTCGGGATATGAATTAATGGATGCGGGTACACTTGCTGAGTTTATGAAATCGCAAATTGATTCTAAAGCACCGAGTGTAGTTGTCTTTGCCGATAATAAAATTCCGCCTATTATTGCAAATGAAAGAAGTGAAAATGCTTTGATAAGAAAATATCTTAATGCAAACGGTAAAGTAGTTTTGTTCGGAGTTAATCCAACCATTAATATTTATAACGATACAGCAACAGGAATACTAGATAGTATAGATTACGAAATCCCCGGAAAAATATTTGGTGTAAATCATGTTGATCCTCAGTTCTCGAACGGCTACTACCCTTCAATACCGACTGAAGACGGAAAAAAATGGGGACTAAGAAATTTCTGGACAGGATATTACGCAGTTGACCCAAACCAGGTAACGAATGTACTTGCGGCTGATGAATACGGTATGGCATCAAGCTGGATTAAAAACTATGGCGGTCCGGAAGGTACTGGATTGCTTCAGTTAACATTAGCCCGATTAGTCAGTCAGCTGGATTTAGCACCTTTTAAAGCTGCAATTGAGCATGGAATTGAATGGTAAAAGCCTAAATTTCTATTTATTATGTTTAAATTTGTCATATTTGACCTGATATGGATTTATAATGTCAGGTCGGATATACTTTAGAAAATAGTGTAAGTTTTATAAACTTTTAAGCGTCTAATAACGTAAACCGGATAGGAGTTACCTCTTAAAGTTATTTACAGTAAATATTAATAAGTGTCTATAATTTGAGACACATATAGAAATTAAATATATTGACATTAAAAATAAATATTCATATTTTTCTATTAAGATGATTAAAAGGATTTCCATATTGTTCGTTGCTGTGTTTTTTATTTTTAGCGCTTTAGGGGTAGCTAATACTAAAACACACTCCAACATCACAAAAATCGGTAAGGGAAGCGGAACAGGTTCGTCGGCAGGCGACTATAAAATGTTCCAGAACTACCCAAATCCTTTCAACCCATCTACATCTATCGGCTTTAAGTTGAATCAAGGCGGCTTTGTATCCTTAAAAGTTTATAACTTAGTAGGAAATTTAGTTTCAACTTTAGTAGCTGAGTATAAATCACCCGGAAATTATGAAGTAGAGTTTGACGCTTCAAATTTAACATCCGGTGTTTATTTATACAAATTACAAATCAATGATTTCAGCTCTGTAAAGAGAATGACATTGATGAAGTAGTATTTCCTCTTTCTATTTAAAAACAAAAACGACATTAATGATTACAAAATTAACCTATGCCCTTGCTGCATTTCTATGCTTTTTTTATTCTACATCTGCATTCTCTCAACCTATTGAGTACGATTCATTCGATAAAAAAGCTCTTCCAAACTGGACTTGGGGTGGTCTTGAGATGAAGTACTCTCACGAAACCGATAACGCAGAAAACGGTTTTGCAGAACTCATCAATAACAACAATCTTAAAGCAAACAGCTACATTGGAAAAATTACAAAATACTCTCCTATTCTTCTTGTATCAGGTAATTTTTTAAATGTAATGCTTAAAGGTGTTAAGAACGATGTTACTGTAAAAATTCAGATTCTCTATGATGTTGATAACAACGCAAAGTATAATGAAGACCAGGATATAATGCTTGAGTCAAAACCATTTACGCTAAAGTTTGACGGCTGGAAAGAAGTTAAATTAAAATTAGACGAAGATAATTTTAAATTGATTTCAAACTTCAAAGATGACTTCACAGTTACTGAAGAAGATGCATTAGGAATACAATTAGAATTTGAAACAGGTCCTAATTATAAAGAAGGAAAATTTGAGTCAGGCATTGCAGTGATTTCAGAAATTCCTAATAAAGAAAATCTTTCTTCAATGCCTAAATATGAAAA
>JBBRQV010000113.1:0-10317 GCA_038225955.1 Ignavibacteria bacterium
ACAAGAAACACGGACCTTGCTTATAAAATGGGAATTCAGATTGCAAAGGAGTGCCGAGCAGTCGGCATACATCAGAATTATTCACCTGTAATGGATGTAAATAATAATCCGCTTAATCCTATTATCAATGTGCGTTCGTTTGGCGAAGACCCGCAATTAGTTTCTGTCATGGGTGATGCTATGATAAAGGGTTTGCAGGAAGGAAACGTTATTGCAACTTCAAAACATTTTCCGGGACATGGTGATACAGATATAGATTCTCATAACGATTTACCTGTGATAAATTTTGGAAGAGACAGATTGGAAAAAACCGAGCTAGTTCCTTTTAAAAGCGCTGTCAATTCAGGTGTAATGTCTGTAATGATTGCGCACCTGGCTTTTCCGGAATTAGAAAAAGATGCAACAGTCCCCGCTTCACTCTCAAAAAATATTGTTGACGGTGTTTTAATAAATCAGCTGGGCTTTAATGGATTAATAGTAACAGATGCTCTTAATATGGCAGGCATCACAAAACATTTTTCAACAGAGCAGGTTGCTTTGATGTGTGTTAATGCAGGTATCGATTTAATTTTAATGCCGCAGGGCGAAGATGTTACAATTTCCACAATAGAAAAAGCTGTAAACGATGGAACCATTCCTGTGGATAGAATTGACCGCTCAGTCGCGAAAATTCTTAATGCAAAAAAATGGCTGAAGCTTTTTGATAATAAGCTGGTGGATGTTTCAAAAATATCTCAAGTTGTTAATAATATCGATGCTCAGGAATTATCACAGCAGATTGCTGATGAATCTATTACACTTGTTAAGAATAGTTCAAAGTCTCTTCCTTTCGTAAAGAAATCATCCCCTACGAAGTTAATGGTTGTTTCTCTTAATAACGGAAACGATAAAGCAAATTCTGATTTTTTCACAAATGAATTTAATCCTAAAACTGGGGGCTTCTTTAACAGCGTTGCTACTTACGATTTATCAGGAGAGGTTGCAAACACAGATGATATAATAAATAACATAGTCGATAATAATTTTGAAACGGTTGTAATTCCTGTTTATGCAAAAGTAAAAATTATGACAGGTACTGTCGGATTACCCCAGTCACAACTTGACTTAATTAATACACTAGTAGCCAAAGGCAAAAAAGTAATCGTAATTTCATTCGGCAATCCTTATCTTATTCAGGGATTTAAAGGTATTGATTCGTACATCTGCGCCTACGGCGATAGCGAAAGCTCCATTCGTGCAGCAATTAAAACAATGTTCGGAGAAATAAACTTCAAAGGAAAACTTCCTGTTACAATTACTGATGAATTTAAATTTGGAACCGGTTTAAACTAAAATTTGAAAGCAAAATTTTTAATATTATTTCTTCTCCTTAGTTCATCTTGTTTCGCGCAAAATCTTTTGCAGAAATTTGACGGCATTCCCTTTAATGTCGGAACAGGAACTTCCATGGCTCCTTTCAATGGCGGGCAGGATAACGGGCGTATACAATTCATTGATATTAATAACGACGGCAAACTTGACCTCTTCATGTATGATAGGGATACAACTCTCTACTATTATGCAAACATCGGCACATCTACATCGCCAAATTACAAACTCATTACAAAATCTTTTCAGGATTTACCAATAAAGAACTGGTACACTTTTGTTGATATTGATAACGACGGCGACTACGATTTATTCGGCGGCGGTGAGGCGCAGACAATAAGATTTTTCAGGAACACCGGCACAGCCTCAAATCCGAATTTCGTTTTAGAAATAAATGAGCTGCATACAAATACAGGCGATATTATTTACTCAGAGTCTAACTGCGTTCCTACTTTTTGCGATATTGACAACAATGGCACGAAAGATTTTTTCACCGGTACTGCAATCGGTCAGGTTACTTTTTATAAAAATATAGGAACTGCCTCAAGTTTTAATTTTCAATACATCACTGATTTCTGGCAAAACCTTTTAATAATATCACCTGCTCTTGACGACTCCCGTCACGGAGCAAACTCACTTGAGTTTGGTTCGATTTTCGGCACAGGTATTATGGATTTATACTGGGGAGATTTGTACTCGCATGGGATTTACAGAATAAGAAACGACGGTACTCTTACAAATCCAAACATGGTAGTTGCGGATTCATCTTTTCCGCATCCTGATTCATATTATTCTCTGGGATATAACTCGTTACGTTTTGCTGATATAGATAATGACGGCAAAAAAGATTTGTTCGTTTCAGTTTTATATCTCTCTCAAACAAAGAATAATTTTACTTATTACAAAAATGTAGGGACTACATCATCTCCTTCTTACCAAAGGATGTCTAATAATTATTTAAACAATGTCGATGCGGGAAGTAATTCCCAAATTACTTTTACCGATATTGATAATGACGGAAAAAAAGATTTGTTCATTGGTAACGATTTAGGTAAAATTGAATATTATAAAAACACAGGCACTGCAACCTCGCCTGCATTTAATTTAGTGACTGATTCTCTCCCAATAAAATTATTCGGATTTAACTCATCACCTGCATTCGCTGATTTAGATGGAAATGGTACGCAGGATTTACTCGTTGGTACTTACTATAAAGATTCTGTGTATTATTATAAAAATATAGGTACACCTACAAATTACAATTTTCAGTACATGGGTACCGGCTTAACTGCTCTGGGACTTACAACACTTGGACAAGCAAGTACTCCTACTTTTGTAGATATTGATGGTGATGGCGATAAGGATTTGTTCCTCGGAAGCTCGAATGGTAAAATTTATTATTACCGAAACGACGGCACAGCTCAGGTACCACATTATACCTATGTTACAGATTTTTACCAGAATATAGATGTAGGTGATGACAGCACTCCGCGATTTGCAGATATTGACGGCGACGGTGATTTTGATTTGTTCATCGGAACAAGGGCAGGTACAATCTGGTATTACCTTAACACAGGCACCGCTACAAATCCAAATTTTGTATTGCAGACTACTAATTACAAAAATATAAACGTTTTTGGCCAATCTTGCCCCGAATGGGTTGACATAGATGCTGATACAGACTTAGATTTATTCTTGGGAAATCTCAAGGGTGGAATTTATTATTACGAGAACAGAGATGTTGTAGGAATAAAAAATATTTCTTCAGCTGCTCCCGATAATTTTAAATTGTTTCAGAATTATCCTAATCCTTTTAACCCGACTACCAATATAAAGTTTAATATTCAGTCGAAGAGTTTTGTAAATTTATCTGTTTATGATATGAGTGGGAAATTTATTACAAAACTCATTGATAAAAACATGAATGAAGGAAGTTACGAAGTGAATTTTGATGCGGAAGAATTAAATCTTTCCAGCGGAATTTATTTTTATATAATGAATGCGTACAATGAAAAATCTTCTTTCACATCTTCGCAAAAAATGATTTTGATAAAGTAGCACAAATGAAAAAGCCTCAATACTTTTCAGCAATGAGGCTTGATTAAATCTTCTTAGAATAAATTAATTTTAGAACAAATTAATTTTTACTCCATCTTTTCTGATTTTCTTCATTAACGCTTCAAGCTCTTTAACGGTTGAATTTATATTCTGATAAAATTTTTCATCATAAATAAACTTCCCTATTCCATTCTTTTGCTGCTGAGTATCTGAAACTAACAAACCAAGATTTGCAACCAGGCTATCAACCTTTTCAGTAATAGATCTGATGTTTTTTATTGTACCGTTCAGCTCGCCGCTATTTTTTGAAATAACGCTGTCAACACTTATAATTGTATTATCGACTCTGCTGGTAATTCCTCTTAGCGAACCTCTGTTTTCAGAAATAAGACCATTAAGATTTCTTGTAGCCATTTCAACATTACTCATTGTAACTCTTAGATTACTCTTTAATCCCTGGTCACCGGTAATTTCATGTAAATCGTTCATTATAACGTTTACCTTTTCAACAGAGCCGCCGAACTTAGCGAGTAAATTCTGTACGGAATCTGTAATCGTCTGGAATTGCCCTACTAAATCACCAATGCTTCCGCCTTTAGCTCCTTCAAGTGGTTTACTGTAATCAATTTCAGCCGGTGATTTTCCGGGAGTTAAAGCTAATTGATTCCCTCCCATTAAAGCAAGAATTGCGACTTCAATTTTATAATCCTGCTTTATCTTTACAGACTGAGCCACTGAAAAATCCACTTTAACAGAATCTCCCACTAATTCAATTTTATCAACTTTACCTTTTTTTACTCCGTTAACATATAAAGGGTCACCGGGATTTAAAACATCTATCTTACGGAAATACGCCGCCATCTTTCTTTCAGGTTCACCGAACCACGAACCTTTAGCCCAGAATAGCGTTGCCATTGTAATTATTATTGCTATAGATACGAAAATGCCGACTTTTATTCCGGCATAGTTGCTTTGAGCCATTTTTTAAACAGGTTTATTAATTTCCAGGATTTCGTATTTTATTTTTCCAACAGGAACTTCTACTACGAACTTATCGCCGACTTTCTTTCCCATTAAAGAGCGCCCAACAGGTGAACTTACAGAGATTTTATCAAGCTCAAAATCTGCTTCTTCAGGAGAAACGATTACATAAGTAATTTCCTCGTTGATTGATTTATCTTTCACCTTTACACTTGAGAGGATTGTAACTTCCCCGTCTGCAAGTTCTTCAGGGATTACAATTTTTGCGCGTGAAAGCATTTCTTCAAGCTTTGAAATTTTCATTTCAAGATGGCCTTGCTCTTCTTTTGCGGCATCGTATTCTGCATTTTCGCTTAAGTCGCCATGTGAGCGTGCTTCAGCAATCTTCTCAGCCATTTTCTTTCTCCCACTAGTCTTTAAATCCCTAAGTTCGTTTTCTAGTTCCACTAATCTGCTTCTTGTCAGATAAATAATTTCAGATTTCATTGTTAGTTTTGCATAATTTTTACTTATAAAAATATTGTTTAAATTGTCCCTGTGGGATTATCTTACTTTCTTTCTTATTTTTTTTTCTTTTACTTCATTCGTATCAACCAGAATTAAATGCCCCATCTTATCTCTCTTCGTCTTTAAATAATTTTCATTCGTCTCGTTAGCTTTAATTTCTATAGGAGTTCTTTCAACTATATCTAATCCGTAAGCACTTAAGCCGACAACTTTTTTAGGATTATTTGTAAGAAGATTTATTTTTCTTACACCTAAATCTCTTAATATCTGCGCGCCGATTCCGTAATCTCTTAAGTCAGATTTAAAGCCAAGCTCTTCATTTGCTTCGACTGTATCTCTACCCTGTTCCTGAAGATTATATGCTTTTAATTTATTAAGAAGCCCGATTCCTCTGCCTTCCTGCCTCATATAAAGCAATACACCATTGCCATGCTCTTCAATAATTTTTAAAGATTGTGTCAGCTGGTCGCGGCAGTCACATCTTAACGAACCGAAAATATCACCTGTTAAACATTCTGAGTGAACCCGTACAAGTATAGGTTTTGAACTATCGATTTCACCTTTAACTAATGCAACGTGCTCTTTATTATCCACGAAGCTTTTATAAAGAACAATTTTAAAATCACCGAATCGCGATGGAAGATGTGAGTCAACCATTCTTTCAACAAGCACTTCTCTTTTTAATCTATACTTTATTAAATCCTGAATCGTAATAATTTTTAAATTATGCTTCTCAGCGATTTCAAATAAATCGTTCATACGAGCCATTTCACCGTTATCTTTCATAACTTCACAAAGAACTCCGGCAGGATAGTGACCTGCAAGTCTGCTCATATCAACAACTGCTTCAGTATGTCCCGCTCTGCGGAGCATTCCACCCTTAGTTGCTTTCAGCGGGAAAATATGCCCGGGACGACCTAAGTCCTCCGGTCTTGTATCAGGGTCAATTAAAGCTTTAATAGTTTTATCTCTATCTGAAGTAGAAATACCTGTGGTAGTTCCAATTCTGTAATCAACACTTATTGTAAAAGGAGTAGCGTGCAATGAAGTATTATTAGTTGTCATCATCCGGAGTTCAAGCTCATTCAGTCTGTCCTCTTCCATAGGTACGCAGATTAATCCTCTACCATACTTTGCAAGAAAATTAACGTGGTCAGGGGTAGATTTCTCCGCAGAGAAAATCATATCGCCTTCGTTTTCCCTATCTTCGTCATCAGTAACAATTACAATTTTTCCCTCAGCATAATCTTTCAATGCTGATTCAATTGTACTGACCTTATATTTATTATTATTCTTAATAAGCTTCATAATAGTAACTTGCTGCAATTATTTTTTAGCAGGTACAACATCTGTAACACCGGCAATATTTGCAATTGCGCTTCTATCCATTTTGAGCTTTACATTCTCGGCAACTTTTACCAGAACTGTAGCTTCTTCAAGGCCTTCTACAACACCATGAATTCCGGAGTTTGTAATAACTTTATCGCCTTTTTTAATTGACTGCAAAAGAGCTGCTCTTTCTTTTTGTTTCTTTTGCTGGGGTCTTAAAATTAAAAAGTAAAATATAACTATAATTAAAACGAATGGTAAAAGGGATGAAACTATCGAACCCATATCTCCACCCGGAGCTGCCTGTAATAATATTAAATGATTCATTATATATTTTTATTTAAATTTTGATTTTCTTGGTGTATTTTTTTTCGTCTCTTACTTGATCTAACAGCTAAAATAATGGGGACTAATATTACACTCACAATAAGTAAAAATGGGATTAAGGAAGAAACAATCATTCCTAATGTACTATATTCTGTTTCTAAAAAAATTATATTCATTTATTTTTTACTATTGTACTTCTCTAAAAACTCTTTTTTAAAATCTGTAAATCTTTTTTCTTTTATTGCCGTCCTGATATTTTTCATCAGGTTTAGATAAAATCCTAGATTATGTATCGATGCTAACTGCGAACCTAAAATCTCACCCGCAATAAATAAATGCCTCAAGTAAGCATAAGAGAAATTCTCGGATGTATATGTTTTACACTCTTCATCTATGCAGCTGAAATCGTTTTTATACTTTGCCCCTTTTATATTCACTTCTCCCGTCGTTGTGAAAATTTTCCCGTGTCTTGCGTTTCGGGTAGGCATTACACAATCGAACATATCCACACCTCTTTCAACACTCTCAAGTAAATCAACCGGAGTTCCGACTCCCATTAAATATCTTGGTTTAGTCTCACTCATTATATCAGTACAGTAATCGGTAACTTCGTACATTAACTCGTTCTCTTCGCCGACTGCAAGTCCGCCGATGGCATTACCTGCAAAATCAATCTGCTCAAGCTCTTCAATGCATTTCTTTCTTAAATCCTTTAATGTAGAGCCCTGATTAATAGAAAATAAAAATTGTCTGTGGCCGTATCTGTCTTCGGAATTCTTGTAAGCATCAAAACATCTTTTCTCCCAGCGTAAAGTAAGCTCGATTGATTTCTCAGCTCTGCTTCTCTCAACAGGATAAGGCATACATTCATCAAGCGGCATCATTATATCAGAACCGATTGTTCTTTGTATTTCAATAACTTTCTCGGGAGTAAACATGTGCTTCGAGCCGTCCAAGTGCGATGAAAACTGAACTCCATCTTCGGAAATCTTATTCATCTTCGATAAGCTGAAGACCTGAAATCCTCCGCTATCTGTAAGAAGGCTTCGGTTCCAGTTCATAAACTTATGCAGACCTTTTGCGCCATCCATCACTTCCATTCCGGGACGCATATACAAATGATATGTGTTCCCAAGAATTATTCTTGCATCCATTTCAGTAAGTTCACGCTGCTCAATTGCCTTCACCGTGCCCAGAGTACCAACGGGCATAAATACGGGAGTTTCAATTTCGCTATGGTCAGTATTAATGACTCCTAAACGCGCCTTGCATCCTTTTTCTTCTGACTTATAAAGAACTTCGAAAAATTTCTGTTTATCTGTTTCCAATTTATTTATTTCTATCTTCGCAATAAACTTTAATATTATCTAACGGCTTCCCACTCACTGCTTGAACTCTTATGAAAAAGAGTTACCCATATTGAATTTTTCAGCCAGTCATAAACGACTCTTGTATATCCAAATTTTCTGTATCTTCTCGGAGATTCATAAATGGGAATATCTTTCATGAAATGAATCTTACCGTGCTTGTGAAGTCTTTTATATAAATCGAAATCTTCCCCTGCAAAAAGCTTTTCATCGTAACCGCCTTCTGCTTCGAATTGGCTGCGCCGCACAATGTGGCACTCGCCTCTTCCCATTCCCATAAAAAACTTATTCAGCATAATAACATAGTTATTATAGAACGTATGAAACATTTTGTCGAATAGCTTTTCTTCCTCGGGAAAAACATAAATCGGACAAGCTATTGCCGCAATTTTTTCGTCCTTCAGAACTTCAAAGACTCTATCAAAGAACTTTTTTTTATCGGATATTCTGGTATCAGCATTAAAAAAAATAAGAACATCTCCCCGGGATATGGATGCACCATTATTTCTTCCCTGAGAGATGTTCTGTTTAACTTGTTTTTTATGCTCGATTACATTGCAGGCGTAGTTCTTCACTTTTTCAAGTGTCTTATCTGTGCTTCCCCCGTCGCTGACAATAAGTTCCAGATTATAGTTCTTTATGTCCTCATCGGTAAACTGACTTAAAACATTTTCAATCAGTTTTTCCTCATTAAGGGCAGGGATAATTACGCTTGCCTTGACCATTAAAATCGTATTATTAAAGAGCTCTTATTAAACGGATTTAATGCCGTTTTTATCAAGAGTTTTTATTCCTCTTGCTGATACTCTCATCTTAACAAATTTTTTGCCTTCTTCGTCCCATACTCTTTTCAGTTGTAAGTTCGGAAGTTGTCTTCTTTTTGATTTGTTATTTGCGTGTGAAACGTTGTTTCCTGATAACGGCTTTTTGCCTGTTACTGCGCATACTTTTGACATGTTTATGCTCCTTATCCTTTATATGGTTTATAAGTTGACTCGTATACTCTTTGATTTCTGTCTAAGAATCTGAAAGAGCCTCTTCCGTTTGGAATAGCATCAACAAGTCTTACGTTTACGATCTTTGTTTCTTTGCCTGTATCCGGGCACATAACGATAAGGTCGCCTTGTTTCTTTTTGTTTGCTTTATCAGCAAATGATTGTACTTTTGCCATTTGTTATCTATTAATAGTTGTTAATATAAAATTTTAAACTTGGATTTTAAAGTCAGAATTTACTTATTAATTTCTTCTCTGATCTTTCCGCAAACGTCTTTTCTGACGACTTCTTCTGCCCTGTAAATCATATTTTTTATTGCCAGCGGTGAAGATTTTCCGTGACCGATAATTGAAACTCCGTCAACACCCAGCAGCGGGACTCCGCCGTACTCCTGATAATCAAAATCTTTTAAGATACTTCTCATCGTCCCCTGTATCACTCCCATCTTCAGCTTATTCATAAGACTTTTATCTGCATAACTTCTGAACTTTGCTTTTAATAAATCCAAAACACCTTCAGCAAATTTCAGAATAATATTTCCTACAAATCCATCGCAAACTACTATATCAACTTTTCCGTTCAGAATATCTCTTCCTTCAACATTGCCGATAAAATTCACATCAGCCTTCTCTAACAATTCAGCGGCTTCAAAAGTTACTTCATTACCTTTCGTTTTTTCTTCGCCGACACTTAAAAGTCCTACAGTAGGATTTTTTACATTATAAATTCGCTCCATATAAATCTTACCCATGATAGCGAATTCTTTCAGGTGAATCGGTTTGCAGTCGACTGAAGCGCCTACATCGAATACCATAGTCTTCGTATCATTTGAAGGGAAGATTGAACCGATAGTCGGTCTGCCGACACCTTTTATTCTTCCGAGTCTTAGCGTAGATGCTGCCATAACTGCGCCGGTATTACCTGCGCTGATAAATGCATCTGCCTTTTTTTCTTTTAAAAGAGCGAGCCCAACATTTATAGAAGAATTCGGCTTCGACTTAAAAACTTCCGTGGGTGAATCGTCCATCGTAACAACTTCATCAGCATTAACAATCTCAATGTTTGCATTACCGCCCTGCTTGGCTAATTCTTTTTTCAGTACATCTTCTTTGCCTGTAAGAATTATTCTAAGCTCATCACCTCTATCTTTGCAAGCCATAATAGCACCTGCGATTTCATTAACTGGAGCAAAGTCGCCTCCCATTGCATCTACAACTACACTAACTCTGTTACTTGAATCTCTTTGCGTATCCATTTTTGTTAGACTGAATATTTTTTACAACCGTCTCTTAAAAATAAAAATTCAGATAATGTAAATATTATCTGAATTTTATCTTATGTAAAAATTTAAAGTCTCTCTGTCTGAAAAAAATTATTTTCTAGGC
>JBBRQV010000114.1:0-10279 GCA_038225955.1 Ignavibacteria bacterium
AAATTTTTAGTATCTAAAGATGCTTATCAAGTACTATCAAATAGGAATTTTTTTATTGACAAGGATGAAAGACGGACTGAGTCGGTTAGTGAATCAATCAACTATGCGCCTGAGCGTTTAATACCCGCATCAGAAATGAGCGTAATATATCAGGGAGTTTATATTTACGCAGTTTCAAACTACCGTCCGAAATCAAAATAATATGAAAGACACTTATCCAAAAATGTATCTGTACAAAAGAATAGTTCAGGCGAAGATGTTCATTGATGAACACTTTGCAGAGCAGATTGATATAGATAACATTGCCGATGAAGCATGTTTTTCAAAATTTCATTTTATAAGAATTTTCAAAAAAACTTATGGGAAAACTCCGCACCAATATCTTACATACACCCGACTTGAAAATGCTAAGCAGCTTTTGAAGAAAGACATGAGTGTAACTGAAGTTTGCTTTGCAGTCAGCTTTGATAGTTTAAGTTCGTTTACGGGTTTATTCAAGAGGGAAGTCGGCATCACACCATCTGAGTATCGTTCGCAGCAGCTTACTCTAAAGAATGATATTAAAAATAAACCTTCCAAATATGTTCCCGGATGTTTTGCATCAAAATTTGCTCAGTTCAAAAATAGCAATTCTCAAGAAGTAAATTCGTAATACTACTCCTATCTTTATCCATTATAAAATTAAACACAACAAAATGATTTCTAAAATTTCACACTCATGTATTTTTGTGCTTGACCAGGATAGCGCATACGATTTTTATGTTAACAAGCTAGGCTTTAATGTAATAACCGATGCATCCTTCGGAGAAAAAGGCCGTTGGCTTACCGTCAGCCCGAAGGAAACAAAAGGATTTGAAATAGTTCTGATGGCTGCAAAAGCAGGTATGATGTTTGATGAATCATCTGCAGAAGCTATGAGAGGTTTGATTAACTCAGGCAAAATGGGCGGCGCATCTTACGAATGCGAAGACATCTATGCTACTTATGAAGAATTGAAAACAAAAGGCGTTAACTTTACCAAGGAACCAACTAAAGAGTTTTACGGAATTGCAGCGGTGTTTACCGATGACTCAGGCAACTGGGCAAGTCTTACTCAGAAGAAGTAATCTTTACAAGATAAGAAATATTTTGTATTATTATTTAAGGGATGTGTAAACTAATTTTACACATCTTTTTTTATTATTAAATAGTAATAATGACTCACATTAATTTCGGAAATTTTTCAAAATCGAGAGTTGAAGCATTCAGCGATGGAGTTTTTGCCATCATCGTCACTTTGCTCGTTCTTGAAATTAAAATTCCACAGTTGACTGATGTCACTAATAAAGCATTTCTGCATGCAATGATTGAGTTGCTACCAAAAATTTTCGCATGGATGAACAGCTTTGTTGTAGTATGTGTTATCTGGATGAACCATCATAGGTTGATGGATATGTTCAAAAGAATTGATGCCGGTATTTTTTGGTTTAATAATTTCCTTTTGATGTCAACTTCACTAATGCCTTTTCCTACAGCTTTACTAGGTGAGTACACAAATCTTGAATACGCAGTTTGCTTCTATGGAATCTGCTCATTGTTTATGTCAATATGCTTTATAGCAATAAGGCTGTACGTTACAAAAAACCCTGAGCTGCTAAAAGATGAGGTCGATTTAAAAATTTTCAAAAGGGGAACAATTGATACATTCAGGTATGGATTTCTACTCTAGCTTGCAGGAATAGTTGTAAGTTTTATAAACCCCTGGATTGCATTTGGAATATATTTTTCTATAGCTGTATATTTTATATTCCCAAGAGCAACGATAGGAAAGTAAAAATTATCCAGTTAAAACAAAAAAAGCCTTACAATCATTCGACTGTAAGGCTTTCAAATCTCACTTCAAAAATAATTATACTTCCGATAATGCAGGTGCATTTGTTTTATGACCCCATACTGCATCTTGTAATCCCCAGTAGAAATTGAACTCGCTGGCAGTTACTTTATTAACTTTTTTTGTATTTGTACCTTCATCTGTATGCAGATAAATTATGTCGCCTTTTTTTACCTTCACTGATTCAAACTTATAATTTTTTTGCGATCTGTAAACAGTTTCATCACCGGTAGCATTTTTAATATGCACTTTATATTCGCTAAGATTGCAATCCTTTACAACTTTAATGCAAAGATTTTCTTTAAAGAGATAACCTTTATCATTTAGAGCAGTTATTTCCAATTTCATATTATAGTATATTAGATTTTTAATTTTAAGGATGTGGGGAAATCAATTAAACCGGAAATATCTTCCCTTCAAAACAATTAAACCAGAATAGTTGATTAATTATAAGATAGCTAATTAAACCATTAATGTATATGGGAAAATAATTGACAGTAAAATACTGAGGATTTTCAATGTATTTTTTTTTTAATCGTTTATTTTTTTAATTTACCAAACTAAATTTGAAACTATTAATTACCCCGGAGTTTCTTTAGCATTTAGAAATGTTATTAAAATTATAGAAAACCAAACCCCGTTTTCGTATGCTAAGAGATATTTCTATTTCTAAAAAGCTGTATTTCATTGTCGGTACAATGGCAGTTCTGATTGTTATTGAATTAGTAACACTCACATTTGCCATCCACACACTTTCATCTGTAAGAGCATTTGTAGGGAAGAAGGACTCTGGTCTAAGTCGCAGAAAGATGCCGCATATAATTTAAGAAAGTACGCACTTACACATAAGAAAGAAGATTATAATTCGTTCCTGAAATTTATGTCTGTTCCCATGGGTGACCGCAAAACTCTAAATGAGCTTTATAAAACAAATCCCGACATGAACATTGCGCGTCAGGGATTTACAGAGGGCAAGGTTCATCCTGATGACATAGACGGCATGATAAATTTGTTCAGAAGATTTCATAATATATCTTATATTCACAGAGCAATTGAGATATGGACACAAGCAGATTCAACAGTTTACAAACTTATCGTCATCGGTGAAAACCTGCATAATGAAATTAATTCATCTTCACCGTCACAAAAAACTATTGATGTTATTAACGATCAGATTGACCCTATAAATCAACAGCTCACTTCTATCGAAGATGATTTTTCGTACACTCTTGGTGAAGGCTCACGCTGGCTTGAAAATTTAATTCTTACATTATTGTTTTCTATTGCTATTACGGTTGAATCTACCGGGCTTATACTTAGTATTCTCGTAAGCAGGGGAATATCAAAGGGCCTAAATGAAATTATCCGCGCATCAGATGAAATAAAACGGGGCGACTTACATTAGCGTGCAGAAATTTTTTCGATGGATGAAATTGGCAAAGTTGCTCAATCGATTAATGAAATGACCCAGCAACTTATTAACTCCACTATTGAGATAAGCGAAGGAAAGGAGAATACAGAAGCGCTTGCTATGAGGCTTATGAAACAAAATCAACAGCTTCTAGATTTTGCGCATATTACTTCTCACAATCTCCGTGCGCCTGCTAGTAATCTTTTCTCTCTTCTTTATCTTTACAAGAAGGCAGATAGCATTGAGGAAAAAGAAGGATTGTTTGCAAGAGTAGAGACGGTCGCAACACATCTTTCTGACATATTGAATGATTTGATGAATGCAATTCAAATCAAGGAAGAAGGTATGAAGGATATTTCTCCGATAAAGTTGGAAGAAGTTTTATCGAAGACAAAAGCAATTCTGAGCGGAACAATTTTGGAAACGGAGACTTCAATTACTTATGATTTTTCTAAAACTCTTGTTGCAAATTATAACAGGCTATATTTAGAAAGCATTTTTTTGAACCTCATTTCCAACGCTATTAAATACAGCAGCCCTGATAGGAAACCTGAGATACATATTCATACAGAAATTGAGAACGATAATATTGTGCTTAATTTCAGAGATAACGGATTAGGGATTGATTTGAAAAAACACGGAGAGAAACTGTTTGGACTCCGTAAGACTTTCCATAGAAATAAAGAGGCGAGAGGAGTTGGACTTTTTATTACAAAAACACAGGTCGAATCTTTAGGCGGCACAATAAAGGTTATCAGCGAAGTTAATAAGAGGTCAATTTTTTATATCAACCTAACAACATATCATGAGTAATCCTATTACTATCTGCTTAATTGATGACGATACAGTTTGTCAATTTGTTATGCAAAAAATTGTGCGGGGCTTAAGTACAAAAAATGTAAAGAAAGTATTAACTTTCGGCGATGGAGAACAAGCAATAGATTTTATTACAAACAATGCTTCAAATGCTATTGAGCTGCCGAATATTATTCTTCTCGATATTAATATGCCTATAATGGATGGGTGGCAGTTTATGGATGAATATATAAAACTTAAACCTAGAATAGGTAAAAAAATTATAGTCTATATGGTATCATCTTCAAATAATGAAGCAGATATTATTAGGGCAAAAGAAATAAGCGAAATTTCAGATTATCTTGTTAAGCCCGTAACTCCCGAAGAGCTGAATCAAATTTTAAACGTTTTAGAGATAGGGGAAATTTAAAAACTTTCCAATATACTTTGAATTTTTTTTATTTTTTATACTTTTGGGAAACCAAAAATAATAGTATATTGTTGAAGTTCTTCAGATACCCATCTCACTTTGCTCTTCTCAATGATACAGTAACTTTAAAAAATTTTTCAGAAAGGAAAATCTTATGATTAACAGAATCATTAAATCTCTGATTGCAATTACTTTTGTAGTTGGATTTGTTTCTATCAATCCGCTTAATGTTAAAGCTCAGGATAACAATTCAATGGGTAAACAAAAAGTAGAGAGTGAAGTAAGCAGCAGTAAAAGCAGTAAAACAGGTACTTTACAAGAACTGCAATCTAAACTTGTTGACCAGTATGGAATAGACGGATTCAGATTCGTGAAATCGAATGAAATGAAGGATGTAAAAAATCAAAAAACATTAAATTCAAAAGACCTTTCAAATGCTTCCGGGCTGGACGAATATACCATAATTATTATTCTTGCGGCTATAGGGGCAATAGCAGTAATACTGTTCATCTTCAAGTAGTAAATATATTTAGTACTTCGTACCAAATATATTTACACATTTGGTACGGAGTAAACCCCGCAAAACTCATCCGGAAGGGTGTAAGTAATACTGCTGAGTTTTTTATGCTATAATTAAAGCGTATATTAAAAAGACAAATTAAATACTCTTCCTCGGTAATCCCTTTCTCGTAAACACTTCGAAAAGCACTTATCGCTCAAAAGTACAATCTAAAATTTCCGCAAGGAAAGTTCAAAAGAAGGAAAATCTATTATGAGTAAAATTATTATTGCTGTGCTTTTTGCACTGATTCTAATTCCTTTCAGTGTGCATGCACAGGAGAGCGGGTCAACAAGTAATAACACTATTCAGACTGAAGTAAAGAAGAGTGAAGTTCCTGCGAAAATTCAGGAATTGAAATCGAAATTAGTAGATGAGTATGGAGTTGACGGATTCAGATTTATTAAATCCGGAGAGAATAAAGAAGGAAACTTAAAAAATTCAAAAACTTTGAGTGCTAAAGACTTATCTTCCACATCAGGATTAGATGAATATACCATTATAATTATCTTAGCTGTGATAGGAGCAATAGCTGTAATATTGCTCATATTTAAGTAATAACTTTAATGTAAATTTCTCTTCTCAAAGCGAACTTGAGAAGAGTAATTGTTATCGATATTTGATATAAGCCTCGCCTGAAAAATCTCAGATAATTCTCTTCGTAATCACCTTCAACTTTTATTCTCTTTCGTTTATTTAACTATTCTCTCTATACAATATTTATGAAAACTCAGAGGAATTAATATGACAATGTTGGAATTCTGAAAATTTATTTCTATATTTGTATGGTTCTTTTTATAATATTTACGGTTCCTAATTAAGGAATAATAGGGAATCCGGTGCGAATCCGGAACTGTCCCCGCAACTGTAAAAGAGAAAAGTATCTACTAAGCCACTGTTAACAATGGGAAGGCCGATACAAAATGCTCTTAAGTCAGGAGACCTGCCGCAAGTATTACCGAAGTCATCGTGGGAAATGATAAAGGCAAAATGAGTTTACGGGAAGTCCCGTTTTCTTTATTGTTTTTACGATGCATAATAAAGAAAACGGGATTTTTTTCTTATACTCATATTGAAACTGCTTACACTACTCATATCACTGTTGTTCCTTAATCTTGCTTTTGCGCAGGACTCACTGAAGTATTCTACCGAGGAAATTGAAGTAAATTCATTTTTTTCAGAGAGTACTATCTTCACATCTCCATCTAATATTTCCGTTCTAAATAAAAAATCAATCGCGCGTCGTAACGGCGAAAACCTATCTGATATTCTTAAAAGTGTTTCAGGTGTTTATATAAAGTCCTATGGCAACTCATCTGCGCTGCAAACTATTTCTCTTAACGGACTTGGCGCAGAGCATACAGTTATTTTATTGAACGGTTCAAAATTAAATTCTCTTCAGAACGGTCAGATTGATTTATCTTTAATTCCCATAGAGAATGTAAAAAAGATTGAAGTAATGAATAATGGCTACAGTTCACTCTTCGGCTCTGAAGCAATGGGCGGAGTTGTGAATATTATTTCCGATGATTTGCTTATTGAGAATAAATTTAGTGCAGGTATTAATTACGACTTGGGTTCATACAACGATAGAAAATTTTCTTTGAAGGCATCGAATAACTTAAAGAAATTCAAATGGGATTTTTTATTATCCAATGAAAAGTCTGACAATAATTACGAATTTTATTTTGATAACGGCATTGATAAAGAATTGAAGAACAAGTTAAATTCTGCATTCGAAATTTCAAACTATTCATTCACTGCTCAATATAATTTCAGTCCAAGTCTTAATCTTAATTATTACACACAATTCGTAAATGCTGATAGGGAAGTTCCGGGAGTAGAAACAGGAAATCTACCGCCTGATACTAAACAGCTCGATAAAAACTGGAACAATATTTTGAAGTTTAATTATTCAAAGAAAAATATAATTGTATCTTCTGATTTCAATTTTCAGAACAATCTTGAGAACTATAATACATACCCGATTCTGAAAAGTTATTATAAAAATATCTTACTCGCAAATTCAACAAGGGTAGAGTTTGCACAAAAAAGTAATACATATACCTTCGGCAGTGAAATACAATACGGAACATTAGTCAGTGGTGATTTGCAAAATGATATTGATAGAAAGCATTATGCGATATTCAACTCTTCAAAGTTAGATTTTGACAGGCTCATCATTTATCCATCGCTTCGTTATGATTATATAACAGATATTAAAAAAGGTGCAGCCACATATCAACTTGGATTTAATCTTCAGCCCTTAAAGAAAATTAATCTTCACTTACGCGGAAACGTAAGCAGAAACTTTGGCGTGCCGACATTTAACGGATTGTATTGGAAGACTGGTGGTAACCCCGACCTCAGACCCGAGTATTCGCAAAACTACGAAGGCGGATTAATTTATTCAGGTAAAGCTATTATAGATTATACACTTAATTTTTCTTATCTAAATATTGCGGCAGAGGATAGGATTGTCTGGCTGCCTGGAAGAAATTTTATCTGGAGTCCTAAAAATATCGGTAAGACTAAATCCGAAATAGTTATAACGTCAGCAAAGCTATCTTACTCATTCAACAAAAATATTTTTATAAAAGGCGAAGTTTCTTATAATAATTATAATTTAAAGAAGACAAGCGAAGATTTTGTCGGTGACCCGTCGCTGAATAAGCAGGTATTATATATTCCCGATGAGCAAATCCAATCAAATATTGAATTAAATTTCGGATTCTGCGGAGTAAATCTTTTTCACTCATATGTAGGGAAGAGATATTCTGATTCGGAAAATCTGAATCACTTGAGTCCTGTAAACATTCTTGATGGGAATATATTTTTCGATTACAAAATTTCAAAGTACACTGCTTCATTAAAGTTTGAAGTTAACAATTTAACTAATTCAGATTATCAAATAATTGCAGGTTATCCTGCGCCATTAAGAAATTATACTTTTAAAATTAATCTAAACTATACTCTATAAATTCATATGAAAAAACTATTACTCTTATTACTTGCAGCTTATATTTTAAGCACAAACATTTCTTTCTCACAAAATACTAAGGCATACATTTTAGGAGAAGGAAACGGTTCACCCGGCGCAGGGAAATTATCATCTTATACATACACTGGGAATAGTTTCTCTCAAAGTATTACTTCCGGCGGAAATTTAGGATTATATCCTGATGGAATCGTAAAATATAACTCTAATTTATTTGTAACGGAGCAAGGCGGTTTCGGTGGTGCAGGAAAAATTTACAGGATGGATAGCACCGGTGCAATTCAAAGCTCGCAATCGTTCGGAACTAATCCTTATGCTGTTACAATAGCAAACAATAAAGTTTATGCAACTAATGGACCAGCAAGTAAAGTTACTGTTTTAAATCCGACAACACTTGCTACTATAAAAGAAATTACAGTAGGTGTTTATCCTCAGGAGATTTTAGGTTTTCAAAATAAGGTATTTGTATGTAATACAAGCTTGTTCGGCGGAGCGCATGACTCAAGCGTCTCGGTTATTAACGCTCTTACTGATTCAGTTGTTGCACGAATTTATTTTGATAGAGAACCTACCTCGTTAGCTATTACGAATGATAATAAACTTTTAGTCGGCTGCGGAGGCGGGAACGGAAAAATATATAAAGTCGATATTAATACTTATCAGATAATTGATACGTATACAATAACTGACGGATTTGATAAAGACATTTCAGTTGATAAAAACTCCGACAATATTTATTATATTAACTATACTAATAATATTGCGAGATTGAATTTAATCACAAGAGTATCGAGCATTTTTATTACTAATCCGAATCTTGCATCAACATTTTTTTATGGTTACAATTTTGATTATACAAATAATAAACACTTTGTTTTAGATGCAAAAAGTTTTACAGTTTCAGGGGCTTTGTATATTTACGGCTCAACAGGAAATCTTGAGCAAACTTTTACAACGGGTGTTGCGCCAAGAAGAATAATCTTTGATAGAACTTCAACAGTTTCTGTAAAATATATTTCAGAAGTTGTAAACGGATATGAGCTGAAACAAAATTATCCTAATCCGTTTAACCCTTCTACAACAATACAGTTTTCAATTCCTAAAAATGATTTTGTATCTTTGAAAGTATTTGATGTGAACGGCAGAGAAGTTGTAAATTTAATCAGTGAAAATAAAACTCAAGGGACTTATGAAGTGAACTTCAATGCTTCAAATCTTTCATCCGGGGTTTACTTCTATAAATTAAATACATCTTCATTTTCTTCAATAAAGAAGATGACTCTTATAAAATAAAAGTTTTGATATATAAAGTTTAAGCCCGTTGATTAATTTCAGCGGGCTTTTTTTATAGATATTCACTATACAATTTGCATAAATTCATTTGTAATATTTTAGTAAATTAAAACATGAAGAAAGAAGAAGCAAAAGCCTCTGGCGGCGCAAAGTATAAGGATAAAATTAAAGAGACAATCGAAGGTTATAAGAACTTATCCGAGCAGGATAAGTATATGCTGCATATATATTACGGATACGGTAAAGGAAAAACTACTGCTGTAATAGGACTTGCAATCCGGGCACTCGGTGCAGGAAAGAAAGTTGCCATAGTGCAATTCGATAAAGGTTACGATGGACAGAATGAACATTACGCTGAAAGAAATATTTTAAGAAAACTAAAAGAGCTTGGCTACCCTATTGAAATTTATCCCACAGGCTGCGAACGTATGAATGCAGATGGTACTTTTCGCTTTAAAAATGCTGATGAAGATTTTGCCGAAGCAAAAAGGGGACTGAAGATAGCAGAAGATTTAATCATAAGAGGAGATTTAGATTTATTAATTCTTGATGAAGCTGTTGCTGCCGTTATTTATCATTTGCTCCCCAAAGAAGATGTTGAAAATTTAATTGAGCTATATAATAAAGAGAGAAAATTTGAATTGGCAATGACGGGACACAAACTCTGGGAAGGACTTGAAGAAAAAGCCGACCTTGTAACAGAGATGCGAAAAGTAAAACATTATTTTGATAATGGCATCCCCGCCAGACTTGGTATAGAATTTTAATTTTTGTTATGCTGATTGACCGATGTATATGTTTTAACGTAAAGTTTTCGGAGGTAAAGAAAATTATGGACGAAAACAACTTTACCACTATTGAAGAAGTGCAAAGTGTAATTGAGGTTTCAAAAAATTGTCTTCTTTGCCGCCACTACATAGAAA
>JBBRQV010000115.1:0-10258 GCA_038225955.1 Ignavibacteria bacterium
AGAACAAATCAATAAAATTGTATAAAGTAAACTTAATGATTTTTTCATTTCTTGCTAAGTTAGAATTTAAGATATTGGAAAATAGTCAATCACAGACTGAAATTAAATTCAACATAGTAAAATCCAATGGATAAAATTACAATAGATAATATAAAGAAGGCACACTCTTTAACGAACAATAAGCCTAGCGAATATTTTGTTGCTTATGAAAATATATATAAGCTTTTACAAAAAAGAGTGAACGTAAATTTTGACAAAGAATATCTTTGCTATTACAGTGAGAGCGGGGAAGTCACAAGATTTACCTATGAAGAATTTATAAAAAAAACTTTTAAACTTGCCAATTATCTTCTTGAGCACGATGTAAGAAAAGGCACAAGAGTCGGAACATTTTTACACAATCATTACGATACTGTAATTTTATATTTTGCATGCTGGTCAATTGGCGCAGTTATTGTTCCTGTAAATGTAAATGAAGAGCCTGAGCGGGTAAAATATATATTTTCAGATTCTGATACACGTCAGGTTTTTACACTGGAAATGTACGAAGAGAAATTAATAAGCGCTGTAAAAGATTTACCAGGTGAGATTGTTAAATTCGATAAGTTGGATTACAGTGATCGTAAAGACAGGGTGCAGATGAGACAACAAATTGAAATTGAAGACGAGGCAATGATTGTATACACATCAGGAACTACAGGAAATCCAAAGGGTGTTGTTCTCACTCAATACAATTTAATGATAGATGCTGACGGCATTTCTATATGGCATAAGCTCTATAGAGAAGATGCAATGATGTGCGTGCTTCCGATTCATCATGTCAATGGAACAGTTGTTACGATAATGACTACAATGTATTACGGTGGGAAACTTGTGCTCAATCAAAAATTTCAGACAGATAAATTTTTGCAGCGATTACAGGATGAGAAAGTGAAAGTAGTAAGTGTTGTTCCGACGTTACTACAATTTATGATTCACTCAAATGAAGATGTAAGCAAATATGATTTAAGTAATTTCTCTCATATTATCTGCGGAGCAGGACCTCTTACCTGTGAAGTTGCAAGAAACTTTGAAGAAAAATTTGAGCTGAGAATAGTTCATGGTTATGGGCTTTCAGAGACAACATGCTACTCATGTTTTATTCCAACTGACTTATCTTTAGCAGAGCATTATCAGTGGCAAAATGGATTTGGATATCCTTCTATTGGCATTCCGATTTACTGGAATGAAATGGAAATTCATGACGAACATGGTAAATCACAAGAGGAAGAAGTGAAGGGCGAAATTGTAATCCGCGGACACAACGTAATGAAATATTATTTCAAGAATGACGAAGCAAATAAGAAAACATTTGAGTTCGGCTGGTTCAGAAGTGGTGATGAAGGGTTTTTTAAACTCGACGGAAGAAAGAATAAATACTTTTTCATAACGGGAAGAATTAAGGAACTTATTATTCGTGGCGGGGTTAATATATCAACTTTAGAGGTTGATGAAGTAATTTCAGGCTCCGAAGAGGTTCAGGCAGGAATATGTGTCGGCTTTGAAAATGACTGGTACGGTGAAGAGGTTGGCGCTTTAATTCTTTTGAATGAAGGGGTTAAACCGACTGAAGAAACGAAAAAGAAAATTCTGGATTATTTCAGAACCAAACTGCCGGCTTTTAAAACTCCTAAAGTTATAGTTTTCTCTGATACAATTCCTGTAACATCAACAGGGAAATACCAGAGAAACAAAGTTAAGCATTTATTCAGCGAACATAAAACAACTCAATTCAAATGAATTTAAAAGCTAAAGTTATAATTCTTTTCTTGTCATTAATTTTAATTTCTTCTTCTGCAAAATCTCAATACAAATCTTTAGAGTTAAACGATACAACACAATTTACTAAGTCCACATTACCAAAACCAAAATTACATTTGAAGCCTGAAGCAAAATTTGATGACATGTTTGGTCAGTTTGTTGGCGGAAATCTTGCAGGTGGCTTAGTTGGTTTAGGAGGAGCTTTTCTTGGATATGCAATTGATAGGGGTATTAGTAAGTATCACGGCGAATGGGCAGGAGCTGGCGGTGCGCTTATAGGATTAGTAGCAGGGCATTGTGCCGGAAGTATTATCGGAGTTTATGGAATCGTCACTTCAAAAGATGTTAAAGGTGATATCGGCGCAACGATTTTAGGTGGTATATTAGGTACAGGTGCAAGCATAGGAACACTATACCACTGTGCATAGTCCCGTAGTGGCATGGTCCACATTATCATATCCTACTATAGGAGCAATGATAGGATTTAATTCGACTTTATCCTACAAAGATAATGCAGATAAAAAAAATGTGAGCGAGCTAAAAGAGCTCGGTACACATTTTAAAATTAAAAATGATTTTGAAGTAAATGTTGTGAAAATTAATTTTCAGATTCCTAAAATGTCCGAGCTTTCTAAAATCCCTGAGTCGTTCTTGCTCGCTTTAGAATAATTTCATTATTAGGATCAAAGACTATCTGAACGGGTTTATCTTTAAATTTTAACTCGAAGGTCTGATTGTTGTAATCATTTTCTAATCTTACAATCTTGTTTTCTTTTGCAAAATAAATCTGCACTTCAATCGGCATCTTAAAAAATTCTTCTCTTTGAGTCTGTGAAGTTTTAAAAGTAACTTTCCATTCATCACCATCTTTCTTTATTTCGTATTTATTCTCATAAACAGGATGGTTTGGTCTGTAGAGCCATTCATCAAAGTACCATGAAAGATCTTTTCCTGTGTACTCGCTCATTAGTCTTACAAATTCATTTGTTGTAATATTTCCGAACATTAAATCAGGATTCGTTGCATATTTTTTCAAGCTTGAAAAGAAAAGGGTATCACCTAAAACATATCTAAGCATATAAAGTATTGCTCCGCTTTTCTTGTAAGTCATTGCAACATCGAATAGAATTTTATTGTTCGGCAAAACTGTATCCCACGCTCGATTGTAAATTGGTCTGCCGGGATTTGTAATTAAATATTCATCTGCATTAATTTTATTAAGTCTTCTGTATTGTGTCTTCCCCTGCATTCTCTCCGCCCAGATAGTTTCGCAATAAGTTGCAAAGCCTTCGTTGAGCCAAATATCAGACCACTGAGTGGGGGAAATCATATCACCAAACCAATGGTGAGCAAGCTCATGGGCGAGTAAATCGTCAGTCCAGCAGTTACTGCAAAGGGTAATGAACGATTGGTTTTCCATTCCACCCCATGGGAACTGACTATCAACTGTTCCGAAGCCAAGTTTCTCAAAGGGATATGCGCCGAATGTCTCTGAATAAAAATCAAGCATCATAGGAACGTTTGTTATCATCAAATCAAGTTTTGATTTGTCATCAGTTTTCTGGGAGTAAAATTTAATCGGAATCATTTTATCGGTGGCAGGATTTCTCCACTCAATTACTCTGACAGAATAAGTTTCGCACGCTGAAACTACTGCAAGATAAGTTGGCATTGGATAAGCTTCTTTCCAGGTATATGATGTTACTTTGCCATCGGAAATAGAATCTATAAGCAAACCGTTTGAGCCAAGCAAAACATTTGCAGGAACTTTACCTTTTATTTCAAATATAGCTTTATCATCGGGATAATCTTTGCATGGGTACCAGCATCGCCCGCCTTCGGGTTCGCAGTCAGTATAAACAATTCCTTTGCCAACATAGAATGCCGAATCAAAAAAATTCTTATGAGAGTAGCTTACACCTACCTCAAATTCTTCATTAGCTAAATAAGTTCTATCGAGAATAATTGTAACTAAGTCTTTCTCATGGGTAAAAGATGTTCCTGCGAGTGAAACACTCTCTATCTTAAGAGAAGTATTATTCGCGTTTACTACAAAAGAGTTAATATCATTCACTGCTTTTATCTTTATTACTTCACTTCCTGTGAAAACATAGCTGTGAGGAAGCTTAAAATTATTAGTGAAGTCTATATCCAATGAGTAATTAAGGACATCGATATTTTTATCCTGAGCGAATAAAGAAGAATTTAGAAAAGAAGAAACTATAATAAAGAATAGAAGAATTATTTTTTTCATTCGGGTTTTTGTTATAGGGTATAAAAAAACCCAAGAAAAAAATCCTTGGGTTTATATTAAAAAGAATTTTTAAATTATACTATTTAGAATGCAGCAAGTTCCTGACAAGCTTTCAGTATCCAGTCATTCTGCGGTAAAGCAACTTTTTCAAGATTTGAATGATAAGGAACGTGAACGTGCAACCCTGCAACTCTTTTTACAGGAGCGTCAAGATATGTGAATGCCTTCTCTGAAATTTCAGCAGCTATCTCAGCGCCGAATCCCATGAACTTTGAATCTTCGTGGAATACAATTACTTTTCCTGTTTTCTTTACAGAAGCAAGAATTGTTTCCATATCTAATGGAACGATTGTTCTTATATCGATTACTTCTACCGTAACACCTTGCTTAGCCATTTCTTTCGCAGCTCTCATAGATTTATCTACCATCGCTCCGTAAGTTACGATAGTCATATCTTCACCTTCATTTTTTACAGCAGCTTTACCGAACGGTAAATAATAATCTGCATCCGGCTCAGGTGATTTTGCAAATCCCTGTCTGTATAAAAATTTATGTTCTAAGAATAAAACAGGGTCATGCAACTGACAAGCTGTTTTCAATAAACCTTTTGCATCCGCAGCATTAGAAGGATACGCAATATAAATACCTGCGCACTTTGCAAAAATTCCTTCGATGTTTTGCGAGTGATAAGGTCCGCCGTTAATATATCCGCCGCAAGCTGTTCTAATTGTAACAGGCGCAGGGAAGGTATTGTTCGAGCGGTATCTGTACATTGCAAGCTCGTCTCTGATCTGCATCATAGCAGGCCAGATGTAATCTGCAAACTGAATTTCAACAACAGGCTTCAATCCGGCAATAGATGCGCCGATTGCAGCTCCCACTATAGAAGCTTCAGCAAGCTGTGAATTGAAACATCTTTTTATTCCGAATTTATTTGTAAGTCCTTTTGTAGCTGTGAATACTCCGCCTTTATTATCTTGAACGTCTTCACCGAAGACAAGCATATTAGGATTTTTTTCCATCTCTTCGTGAAGCGCGTGATTGATTGCATCAACCATTACAACAGGCTCGCCTGAAGGAACAGATTTTTCATACTCAATCGGAGTCTGCTCATCGGCAGGGCAGAAAAGATAATCTTCCACTGTAGATGCATCGGGTGAAGGCTGAAGCCATACTTCATCCGCAATTTTCATAACTTCTTCAAAAACTTCTTTGCGTGTTTTCTCTGCTTCTTCTTTTGTGATTATATTATTTTCTATGAGAATATTTTCTAATAATAGTAGCGGGTCTTTCTTTGTGTCTTCTGCTAAATCTTCTTTCGAGCGGTACTTTTCCTGCGCATCAGATGCTGAGTGTGAACGCAAACGAACAACATTAGCGTGAATTAATGTCGGTCCTTTACCTGCTCTTGCGTGTTCAACTGCTTCTTTACAAGCTGCATAGCTGGCAAGAAAATCTGTGCCGTCTAAATCTATTCTGTTCAATCCTTCAAAACCTGAAACAGCTTTGTAAATAGAGCCGCCTGCAGTCTGCTGTGATACAGGAACTGAAATTGCAAACTTATTATTCTGAATTACAAAAACTACAGGGAGCTTATCGCGTGATGCCCAGTTAATAGCTTCCCAGAATTCACCTTCTGAAGTCGAACCTTCACCGCCGCCTGTGTAGGCAACCGCATCTGTTCCTTTATAAACTTCTGCTAATGCTGCGCCAACTGCTTCAAGATATTGTGAACCTGTTGTAAGCGATGCTGTAGGGATTCTGAACTCCCGATTGCCGATAGTCATAGGCATCTGTCTTCCGCCTGAAAATGTATCCGTTGCTTTACCCATCGAGTGCTGCATCATTTGCTCAACTGTTACGCCCATCTGCATACAGATTGCGTTATCGCGGTAATATGTATAGAGCCAGTCTTTGCCCGGCTTCATTGCCATTGCCATCGCGACCTGAATACCTTCATGTCCCGCTCCGGAAATTAAAAACGTAGCCTTGCCCTGCTTTATTAATGTATCAACTCTGTCATCGTTCAGTCTTGAGCGGAGCATAGTCATATATGCGTCCTTCAGCTGCATTTCAGAGAGGCCGTGGAATTTATCTTTTTCTTTAGTGTCTTTTGTCGAGGATTTTGGTTTTTTAGTACCATTTTTTTTATCGGAATTCACAAGAATGTCCGTCATTTGCTCTTCGCTCATGCTTGGGTTTTAATTGTTAGAATACGAAAATTGTATAAATATGAACCTTAAATATAACATTTTTAGAAATTTATTGAAAGACCTTTTAACCGGAATGTTAAAAATATTAAATATGTACCTTTGATGTATTTAACAATGAGAAGAGGAATGAAGTTGCGGGTTGAGAGTTAGAAATCTTCTAAAATATAGTTAGAGGGAATAATTTTTGTTAATAATAAATTTATTTCTTGTTGGCTTAATATTCCTTCCTTAATATTATTAATTTTTTCTATTAATTCGTTAACTTCATTTTCACTTTCTACTACAATATATTTTATATTTTTTGCCTTAATTCCTAAGTACTCAATAGAATTATGATTTATTTCTCGATTATCATCGTTTAATATTCTATGTATAGTTTTAAGTTTTGCAAAGATATCATCTGCAGTCATGCAGTCAGGTAATTTGTCTTTATATAAATCACTAAACAATGGAATGTACCTCCATTCTCTTTCTTCATAAAATGAGTAATCCTTATGAGTCTTCCCTCTTTTTGTAAAATCACCTTTATAAGGTTTTATAAAATGAATTAATAGGTTTCCTAATTTTTTATATTCTGATTGATTTTCCATACCCACATCAAAATAATTATATAAAATTCCACCCAAAATTAAATTAAGAAGATTATTTGGTGTTACATAACAAATAGGCGATAATTGTTTATCAATTCCCCATTCTTTTTCCAAACCTATTCCATATCCTCCATATATTTCTATATGTTTGCTAATTCTAGAAAGAGGTACATCGTTAAAACATACCATTGGTATCTTTAATTTACTATCTTTCAAATCTAATATTGAATCAGTATTCCTTAAAAAACTAAAATCTTCTTCACAAAGATTTATTTTAAATCCCATTGTTAAAATATTTACTATGTTGTCAAGTTTATCAGTAAAATGAAATAAAGTGTTAGCAGATTTTATAGGATTAGTCATCTAATACTCTCTCACCTTTTCCCCTAAATCATAAACCTTTGCATCAATTTTATTCTGAACTATGCTTTGAGCAATTGCCGAGCGCATACCGCCGGCGCAATGGATTACAACGGGCTTATCTGATTTTATTTCATCAAGTCTTTCTCTTAACTGGTGCAATGGTATAAAATCGCTTCCTTCAAATATAACTCTGTCTTTTCTCTCACCAGGATTTCTTACATCAAGAATATTAAAATCTTCTCGCCCGGAACTCGTTCCGATGCTCCAGCGTCGGAATGTTTCAGAATCAAACTCAGTTGATGTGTGATTCGCATCATCGGGATTTTCTAAAATTCCTACAATCAATCCTTCGTAACCAATCTTAGCAATTCTTTTTACAAGCTCTTTTCCTTTTTCTTCGCTCTCGCTGATTAAATAAAAATTTTCATCGGGACCGACAATACTTCCAAGCCACGTTTCAAAACTTTTGCTATCGGGAATATTTATAGAATCCTTCAAATGACCTTTTGTATAATCTGTTTTATAGCGTGAATCGATTACTAAAGTATTTTCTTCTAACTTAGAATTTTTATCCAGCGTAGGAACTGCTTCAATACTTTCTTTAAAATCCGGCGCGCCTTTTCTGTTCAGCTCGACTGAGTAACCGAAATATTTCGGAATCATTGGTTGGTCCTTCAAAAGTACATCAACAAATTTTTCTTCACTCATCGGCTGAAGTGCATAATTTTCTTTTTTCTGCTGCCCCAATGTACTGAACCGCTTCTGAGATAATGCTTTCCCACAGAGCGAACCCGCTCCGTGCGCAGGATAAACGAGCATATCATCATCAAGTTTCAGAATTTTTTCGTTTATACTATTGTACATTTGTTTGGCAAGCTTCTCTCTTGTCTCCTGCATTGAGCCAACATTTTCTCGCAAGTCAGGTCTGCCAACATCTCCTATGAACAGCGTATCGCCGGAGGCGAGAGCATAATCTTTTCCGTCTTCATCAGTAATAATAATACTGATGCTATCTGGTGAGTGTCCCGGAGTATTGAGCGACTTCAGTTTAATTTTTCCAATGGAGATTTCATCGCCTTCATCGAATGGAGTAAAATCATACAGCGGATTCAACAATCTGCTGACATAAATATCGGCTCCGGTTTTTTTGCTTATCTCAACATGCGAGCTTACAAAGTCCGCATGCGGATGAGTTTCAATCACGGCAATTATAGTTGCGTTATGCTTTTCTGCGTAGTCAAAGTATTGATGCGGGTCGCGCGCAGGGTCAATCAACGCGATTTCGTTTTCGCTTAATATAGCATACGATGCATGAGCAAGATTCTCATCGTAGAATTGTTCAATTTTCATTGGAGAAGGAAGAAGTTATAATTATTAAATATTAAAAAGTATTTCTCAATACACACTACTCATTACTCAATACCAACAAAACTACTTCACGAACTCAAGATTATTTGCTTCCCATCCGATGATTCCGCTATCAAGATTATAAACTTCATCGAATCCCATATTTTTCATCATGTCCATTGTCTGCCCGCTTCTGTTTCCCGAGCGGCAATAGACAAGATAAACTTTTTCTTTATCGAGCTTCTCAAGCTCCGCCTGAAAATCCGGTGCATAGAAATCTAATTGTAATGAATGAGCAATTTTTTTATCGTTATGCTCTTCAGTTGTGCGGACATCAAGAATAACGTATTCTTCATTTGCCATTTTTTCTTTGAAAGAATGGCTGTCAATATGTTTATGCGGCATATTAGTAATTATTTAGATTTTTTATTTTGAATTACATTGAAAATACAAATAATTTTTCGGAATTTTAATTTACTTAGAAATACACACAAATTTTCCTAAGAAAAGTTTTAAATATACATAATTCAGCTGATTTTTATCCGGAAGGGTGGGTGAGTGGCTGAAACCAACGGTTTGCTAAACCGTCTTAGGGGGTAAACCCTTAACGAGAGTTCGAATCTCTCCTCTTCCGCAAAGCTCTTGTAGTTTGTTCTGCAAGAGCTTTTTGTTTTATATATTATGACCATTAAAAAGAATAGATTTTTCTACCTTATTTTAATTGTGATTGTAATTGCGCTTGGATTATTCTCACGCAAAATTGCCTACCCCTATCTACCTGACTTAATAAACGATTATCTTGGCGATGCATTATGGGCATCAATGATTTTTTTTATTTTCAGATTTATTTTTATAAAAAAAGATACAAGACTTATTGCAATTTGCTCACTAATTTTTTGCTTCTTAATAGAGATAAGCCAGTTGTATCATGCAGAATGGATTGATGCTATTCGGGCAACAACACTCGGCGGATTAGTTTTAGGTTTTGGATTTTTGTGGACAGATTTACTTGCCTACTATATTGGTGTTCACTTAGCTGCTACGATGGAATTGTTTGTTATAAAGCGTAGATAAAGCGCAGATAAAATTTCATATAGCACTTCAATTATAAAATGTATTTTGCATTACTTTAATTTCTCAAAACTGTCAACCCAATATGTTGAAGCACTTCATTATACTACCGTTTCTTTTTTTCACATTTATTAACTTATCTTCAGCTCAACCAACAAATTCCAACGACAGCGTTTATAATATTCAGGATTCCGTTTTGATACCAACAAGAGACGGTGCAGTTATCTATTCTATAATCGTTCAGAAAAAAGAAAACACACAGCGTCTCCCTACAATTCTATTCTACACGACTTATTATCAAGGCTCGGGCGATGCAATCTTTGCGAAAAATTCTGCAGATAGAGATTACGTTGGTATAGTTGCTTACTCACGAGGTATAAGAACAAATTCTAATGATTATACTCCCTACGAGCACGATGGCAATGATGTATATGATGTAATCGACTGGATTGTAAAACAGCCTTGGTGTAATGGAGAGGTTGGAATGTTCGGTGGCAGCTATACGGGTTTCGTACAATGGGCTGCTGCTAAAAATTTACACCCTGCTTTGAAAACAATCGTTCCTCAGGTTGCTGTTATGCCGGGCTATGATACTCCCTATGAAAATAATATTCCTTACC
>JBBRQV010000116.1:0-10221 GCA_038225955.1 Ignavibacteria bacterium
AAGATAAATGCACGATGAACAGTGAATAGCGGGAATATCAAAAGTGACCTTTGTTATTTCCTCGTTTGAGAAATCAATTAACTGATTTGCAATTTCCTTATCCTCAAGATAATTGAATTTTATTCCTGAACCTGACTCCTTTAAACTTATTCCCGGATGGTTTTCTAAAGCATAGTAACTGCAAAGATTATTCTGGAATAGCAAAGCATAAACAGCTTTACATCCTATGCAACAAAATTTTTTTTCATCATAAATTACTTCATCTATACAATCTTCTCCGCAATGGAAACATAAAATTTTTATCTCTGCATTTTTTATCATCTGAAATAATTTTATGCAAAGATAGAAATATTGCAGCAGGCGCCAAATGATTTAGGTCAATTTAAAACATGATTTAAATCATATTTTAAACTACTGTAAAGTGTATGAATATGTACTTTGGTAAGAAAATTTTGAGTGATTTTTATAGAATTGTTTTGTTTTTATGGGATTATAGATGTGATATTTCTGTTCCGCTTATTGCCTTTAGCTTTGTTTCATTAAGGATTCTGATGCGTTTACCTTCAAGCTCAATTATTTTTTCGCTTTTTAAATCAGACAGTGCGCGGATTACGGATTCAGTTGTAGTACCAACAATGTTGGCAATATCTTCTCTTGGAAGAATAATATCTACTATAGAATTATCGGAAAATTTGTTTGAAAATGTTTCTTTAAGATACAAAAGTGTTTCTGCTAATCTTTCTCTTACACTTTTTTGCGAAAGACTTTGAATTTTTTCCATTGCAAGTCCAAGTTCTTTGCAAAGACTTACCATCATTAGTTTAGAAATTTGAGAATTGTTCTGTAGTGTTTTAAGGAAATCTTCTTTTTTAATAATACATACAATAGTGTCTTCTAAGGCAGTTGCAGATGTTGCATAACCTTCCTCTGATATGATTGCTCTGTAACCAATAAAATCTCCGGGTAAGCCAAAACCTATTATCTGTTCTTTTCCATCCTTACTGGTTCTAAATAATTTTACGTTACCCTTGTTGATACACATTAAACCTATAGGCTGTGTTCCTTCGTAGAAGAGTGTCTGACCTTTTTTGAATGAATTGCAGATTTTATTACAGTTAATAATTTCTAAATCATCCTTATTAGAAAAATTCAACAATGAACTTTCTACAACATCACAATCTGCGCAATCTATCTTCTTAACTATCATAGCTTAAAATATCCTATAAAAGCAAGAATATCTATTGAATTTCTAATCCAATAAATTTTACCAAACAAAAAACCTTGTAACCACTTAAGTTTTTTTAATTTTATGAGGTTCAGGATAGGATGTAAAACGTTAACAAATTTAGTTTTAATTTACAAATTTTAACCGTTTTTGAGTAGATAAGTTTATTCTTAATAAAAAACAATTTTGCTTTTTATTAAAGGATAAAGCTCTTACGATTTTACCGCAAGAGCTTTTTTGTGAAGGGTTATATTACAGATTTGTTGTAATCATTATATAACTCCAAAAAGCTGGATCATCTCTTTTTCCGTTAGCAGAATCAAAATTCCTTTTCATAATATCTCCGGGCAAAAAAATACTTCCTCCCCATGTAACAGTAACTTCCTTCAGAAACTGATATTTTATCGTTAAGTCAAACTCTTCTCCCAATACATTTTCAGCAGTGATGTTTTTCTTGTTTAAGCTAAAATAGTGTGCTGCAAGTGAAGTGTTTAGAGGAATAGCCTCAGGATTAAAATTCACATTAACGTAATAATCATTTAAATCCTGATTTTTTGTATCAACCGGAATATTCAGAAAATAATCCATGTATCCGTAAAATTTATGATTGGTTCCAAAGGGTGTCGCGAAAGTATTGTTACTTGTATAGTCTGTTACTTCGTTGCCTGATAGAATATCTGCCCCAATACCACCCTTCAAAATTTTGGTTCCATAATTCAACTGAAGCGATAGTAAATAAGCAGCAACATTCAGCGAGCTTAATTTTCCAAACTGATAAGCTCCTTCAAATATTGTCGAAAATTTATCGAAGTTTCCTTTATAATTTGCGCCTAGAGTTGCTCTCGAAATATTATTATTTATTCCATCAGATTTCTTTCTGTCTATTTCGTAATATCCAAAGACATCAAAAATATTTTTTTCATTAAACTTAATGTTTGACCACAAGCCGTAAAGAGAGGAGCTTGAATCAGTGCCTGAAGGATATTGATATACGGAAGGCGTTGCTCCGTTAATATATGGAACTGAGTTCTTCGTTGTCATAGCGAAAACATCAGTTTTATTTTCGCTTCCGAATCTTATCCTTGCGCCATCAAACGAACGTCCCACATAGTTCCAGCCTAATGCTCCTATAAATCTTTCAGTGCCGTAATTCATTTCAAACCTTCCTATCTGAAGCGAAACGGGTGCCGATATAAAATTTTTAAACAGAACATATCCCTGATGCAAATCTATGTTCCGCAAATTTGCTGTTAGAGATGCTTCCTCACCAAATAATCTTGAATCCTGAATCTCAACAAAAAAATTAAACTTATCGCTGATTTCCTTTTCAACACTTACTCTGCTGCGAAGGTTTGTATAAATAGGTGGATATGTTTTATTTGAAAAATCTCTCCCATCAAGTTCGGTTCTTAATTGAATCTGGCCGTTTACCTTCCAGCTTTTATCCTGAGAATATAAATTTATAGAAATAAACATTGCAGCAATTAGTAATATATTTTTCATTGGTTTGAATTTGGTTCTACAACATAAATCCTATTTATTCTTTAAATCGAAATATAGAGGCTCTTGTCTTTACTGAGAAGTTCTATCCAATACTGTTATCTTATTACTTATCAATTGACCTGAAATATTCGTAAATCGCCCGAGCCTCACTCTGAGTTAAATTCTGTTGAACCATAGGTAGTTTATATTCAGATAATAACTTTGCAGCTTCAGAATTTTCTTTCGTCATCTCACCCGGGTTAAGTATCATATTCATTATCCATTCGGGTTTTCTTTTTTTAGTTACGTTAAGCAAGGGAGGTCCTATCAACTTAGAATCTAATTTATGACACATCGCGCATTTTATATCAAAGACTTGCTTACCCTGATTTACTAGCTTTTCATCAATTTGCGCTTCTATTTTTACTTCTTTCACAGGTCCTACACCTACTGTTTCGTCATTAACTCCGCATCCGCTAAATAAGATTAGCAAAAACCCCATATACAAAGCTGAAGTTAGCAATATATTTTCACCTTTTGTCATTTATGTAATTAATTTTTAAAATTCAGATTTGTTTTTTAATTCTTCCTGTTCAATTGCTTTGGGAAAAAGAATATTGTTTTCAAGATGAATATGAATTTTTAAATCTTTGTAAAACTCCTCAAGCTCTTGATAAGTAACCCTGAATGTTGTGCAGGCGTTTGCGGGAGGAGTAAAATTATTGGTAAATTTTTTTATGGCTTCTATTTCTTCTCCCGCTTGTTCATGCTCTCGTATTAAGACACTAATCGGAGTTTCAACTTTTCCGAAGGGAGGGAATGAGCTAGAGCAGGAAGTTTGCTGTAAGTTTTTTATATACGGGAAGAGTATTTTCTCTTCATTTTCTATATGGGCAATCAGTTCGCCGCTCATTTTACTGAAAGTATCCTGAATCTTTTTAATTTCAGGAAATCTTTCACCGTGAGCATTTTTTACTTTCTCAATATGTCCGGAAATAACCGGTAAAATATTTTTTATATAGTTGTGATGATTCGTGACTATGTAATCACATAAAAAGCTCAGACTCCATGAATTAAATTTTTCGGAAGTGTATTCTGATTCTATGTTGCTAATTTCATTTGAAATTACATCAGGATTAAGACCTTTTTCTTTGCAAACAACGAAGAGCATTTTTTTTCCGCCGCAACAAAAATCAAGATTATATTTTTCAAGAACACGAACGGCTTTGAAATTGTTTTTAACTATTTCACCAATAGAAGTTTCCGGTGTGATATTCATTTTCTTTTATTAATTTATTTAATTAAAATTACAAATAAAGAATATGAACCGCATTGACTTAAGTCAAATGTGAAAGTTTAGTCCGGGATTAATTAAGAGATGTTAGCTGGAAAGCTTTTTGAGTTTCTGAAGGTCTTTGATGAGAATTTTTTTACCTGATACTTCTATTATATTTTCATCCTGAAGTTTTTTAAAAGTTCTGGAAAGTGTTTCAACAATTGTTCCCAACAGTGATGCCAGGTCGTATCTGCTTATATCAATTTCCACATCTGCGGTATAGTTCTTCTCATATTCCTGAATTAGATAACCAGTTACCCTTTTTACAACATCCTTGAGAGTAAGGTTTTCAATTTGAAAATTCAGTTGACGATTTCTTTTTGCTAAACTTGCAAGCATTTTAAGACACAGTTTCACGTCATCCTTGAATAAATAATAAAGTCTTTCAGCAGGTATAAAGAGCAGTTCTGTATAATCTTCAATCACCATCGCATTTGCAGGATATGTATAAATACCTGATTCATCTATAAATTTTTCGTACATAGGAACATCTGCAAATGAATTAAAAGGATGAATAAGATGCAGAATCTGTTCACGTCCTTCTTTGGATACTTTATAAATCTTTACTGCCCCTTCCAGTACAACATAAGGTCCTCTGAACATCTCCGAATCAAAAAAAACTATATCACCTTTATTAAATTTTTTTATAGAAACGAAGGACTTAACTTTTTCCAAGTCATCATCGTCCATTTCAGAAAAGATGTAAATTTTTTTTAATATTTTGTTGTCCATATCAAAATTGATTGCTTTTAAAATAGTTACACTGGGAACTAACTTAAATAGAATTTTTAATGAGAATCTTTACATTAAAAAGCTTTTATACCAATACTTTTCAGACTTTCGTTATTTTAACTTATCTTTTAGTCAAGTTTTAGTTGTTGGGTCTTTTCGAATAAATAGTTAAAAGAATTTTTTTAAAATTATCCATAAATGGTGTAGAATATACAATCAATATCTATCAAACATACCAATATATAGAGTAAAATAAAAAAGTCATAAAAAGTACTTTATTGTAAACAAACAATACTTTGTTCATTAAATATTAAGACAATTAATCTTAAGTTTTTTGTCAGCAGTTTGTCAGCAGTTTGTCAGCAGTTTTTGACAAGATTGGAACAAAAGGGAAACAAAAGTAATTTTTATATGCTTTTAAAAAAGTATTTTTTATGCTAAGTTAATCTGTTTAAGAAAGTTTAAGTAGTATTTTTATCAATAAATTAGCACAGATTTCCAGTTTTATTTTTCTGAAAATTATTTTTGTGGCAAATTTTTGCCAAAGATAAAAAATAGCTTAATTTTAAATGCTTCTGAATGGCATGCAAGAGGTCAGCGGTTCGACCCCGCTATTCTCCACGAATTTAAGTGTTAAATATAAAAGGGTTAGTATATATGCTAACCCTTTTGCTTTTTACTAAATATTTTTTCGCTACGATTTGGTTACGATTTTATTCATATAAACTTAAAAGCTATTAATTAATTTTTCTAACTATCATGGAACTAAAAGGGAAAATAATATTGATCACAGGAGGTACAGCCGGCATCGGCCTGGAAGCAGCAAAGCAATTTTTAGCCAATGGTGCAAAGGTGATAATCACCGGCAGGAACCAGGAAAATTTGAATGCAGCCAAAAAATTATATCCTGAACTGACCGCTATAAAAAGCGATGTGGCGAATGCGGATGACACACATTCGCTTTTCAATAAGGTTGAAGAACTTGGAGGAATTGATATTTTATACAATAATGCCGGAGTTATGAGCCCTCCACTCAATTTAGGTATAGCAAATGCTAAACATTTTGAATCAGCAGAAAATGAGATCAACATTAATTATCTCGGAGTCATTCGCTTGAACAATATTTTTATTGAAATGTTGAAGTCAAGAAAAGAGGGTGCCATAATAAATACTAGTTCTATCTTAAGTTATGTTCCGTTGAATATGGCTCCAACTTATTCTGCCAGCAAAGCAGCAATACGCTTTTATACAGAGTCACTCAGAAATCATCTGCAGTTGATCCATAGCAAGCTCAAGGTATTCGAACTTTTGCCTCCTGTTGTAGCAACAGTTATGGCAGATGGTATTGATTCAAAGGCAATAAGTCCTGAACAATTGGTGAAAGCTTTGATTGACGGTATAAGAAAAGACAGGTTCACAATTCGAGTTGGCACAACAAAATTGCTGTACTTGTTAAGCCGACTTTCTCCGAAGATGACTTTTAAAATTCTTAATCCAATAAAGAATGCCCGGCGGCTGCAATCTTAATGCATATTTCTTAATGAATTTTAATATTCAAAAAATTGTAATTTCTATATTTGCATGGCATGCAAGAGGTCAGCGGTTCGACCCCGCTATTCTCCACGAATATAAGTCTTATAAATAAAAAAGGGTTAGCATATTTGCTAACCCTTTTGTATTTTTATAACAATCTTTTCGCTACGACCAAAGAGCGACATAATATAGTACCAACAAAACTTGGAACCGAATAAAGATGAATATTTGCGATATTATGAACAACCATCTGCTCCCTTGAAAACCATTGGAATTAACAATTAAGTGCTATTATACCTGTAGGGATTTTTCAAAAATACCTATCACTTACCACCAAATTTCCATTGGATACCCGGGTGAATTAGAACTGCATTATTATTATCGTAACTGACCCCTAAGGAAATCAACAAATTTGGTTTTATATAATATCCTAATCCCGCAACTCCTACTATTTCATTTCCTGATAATTCAGATTTATTTTCATTTGTCGTTATATTATCAGAACCATCGGATTTGTCTCCTTCACCACCAAAGGCAGAGGTATTCCCATAAACTTCGGCATATAGAATACTCTTTGGTGAAACCGTAAATATCGTTCCGGCAGAATAATTAAAAAGATCTGCTGCATCAACCCCATCGGGTTTTCCGACAAATGTATACCCAATATTTATACTTGAGAAAAAAGGTCCTGTAGTCTTGCTTGCAATAATAAATGGAGTGTAGTCAGTTTTCCCTGTTCCAATCATTCTATTATTAGCTGTCGGAATTTTTACTTCTCCTGCAATTGAAATTGAAGGCATAACTTTATTCTCGGACACTATCTGGTAAAATAAACTAATTTCCAGATCTCCTATGCCCCTTGCATTTGGATTATTTTTCGGATTAATGCTTGTAAACACTACCGGCTCAATTAATAAGGATAACTTCTTTGAAATGCCAAATTCAAATGCCAAAGGAATTGCTGTTTCAGTTCCTTCTTCAGAAGTTTGGAACTCTACACCAGTACCAATCTCGAATTGCCCGGGTAATAATGGCTTTGATTCTTCCGTTTCCAAAACTTGAGCAAATGACTTCGACTGCATTGATAATAAATAGACAAAGCCTAAAATTACTGCTAAAAAAGTATTTTTCATTGAGATATTATGATTCACATAAAATACTTATTCAATATGAAAATGAAATGAAAATGCAAAATAAATTATTTCTGCAATTCTCTAATATGAATCCTAATGTAATTAATACCCCATATATATTAACTAACATTTTTGATTTTGAAAATATTTTATTACTACTTTTTGTAATAAGATAGCATTTAGCTAACTTATTAATTCGTTTTTCTTATCATTAAAATGAAGACCTAATGTTACCGGTGATAAAGGTATCAAGATCGTGGTATCATTCTATTAAATAATCTGAATTTATTCATTCGTATATTGAGGTAACTTTTTATCAAATTACTTTCTTTCTATTTATCCAATCAAAGAAAACAGGGAGCATAAATAATGTTAGTATAGTTGAAGTTATCAATCCTCCAATAACAACTGTTGCTAATGGTCTCTGTACCTCTGCGCCCGAGCCTGTTGAAATTGCCATAGGTAAAAATCCTAGCGAAGCGACTGAAGCTGTCATCAATACAGGACGCAATCTGTTTACGGCTCCTGCAATTATCTGGAATTTAAAATTTGGTTCGCTGCTGCTTTCTATTTTGCTCAGATATCCAATGAGCACAATTCCATTCAATACTGCCACTCCAAAGAGAGCAATAAATCCTACACCTGCTGAAATGCTAAAAGGCATACCTCTTGAAGCTAATGAGAAAATTCCTCCTGCTATCGCAAATGGAATCCCTGTATAGATAAGAAGTACGTATTTAATATTTTTGAATGTGAAATATAGAATGCAAAAAATTATCAGCAATGTAATAGGAACAACAATCATTAAACGGTTCTTTGCATTTTGCAGGTTTTCAAACTGTCCTCCGTATGTAATAGTATATCCAATAGGTAGCTTAACATTCTTATTAATCTCTTTTTGAACATTTGCAATGAATGTGCCTATATCAACCCCTCTAACATTGCACTCGACTACAGTTTTACGTTTTCCAAATTCTCTACCAATTTCCCAGTATCCTTTTTTTACAGTTACGTTTGCAACTTCACTTAAAGGTACCTTGTATCCGGCCGGAGTCGGGACTAAAATGTTTTTAACTGCTTCAAGGTTTGTTCTTGTCGTATCGTTGAACTTAACGTTCACATTTATTTTTTGATCACCTTCATATACCGTTCCCGAATATACACCGGAGACAGAAGCTTTGATGAGAGTATTCACATCAACAATGCTAATACCGTATCTTGAAATTTTTTCTCTGTCAGCTTCAACTTGCAATTCGGGAAGACCTTCGATTTGCTGAATCTTTAAATCTTTTGCGCCGTCAACTTTATTTACTATGCCGCCGATTTGATTTGCATACATTGATAGATTCTCTAAATTATCTCCAAAAATTTTAATTGATACGTCTGATGATGAGCCTGAAAGCAAGTCATTGAATCGTAATTCTATCGGCTGACTGAAAGAGTAATCCATCCCGGGTATATTTGCCAGTTCCTCTTCCATAGAGGAAATTAATTCGTCTCTGGTTTTTACAGCTTTCCATTGGCTTTGAGGTTTTAGCTTGATAACTAAATCGGATATGTCTGCTCCTGTAGGGTCGGTCGCTATTTCTGCTGAACCGATCTTAGAAACTACTGTAACGACTTCATCGGGAAATTTATCCTTCAATAATTTTTCAACTTTTCCTGATATTACAACTGCTTCTGATAATGAAACATTTGTAATTCTTCTTTTCACTTCTAAAGTCAGATCCCCTTCATCAAACTTTGGTACAAACTCACTTCCAAGATGAGTTAGTATGTATAAGCTAAGAGCAACTGTAATGATAGAAATAATCAGAGCGGTTTTCTTAGCATCAATAATCTTTCTTAGTAAAGGTTCATAAATTTTATGTATCCGTTTAATAATAAAATTTTCTTTCTCTTTTAATTTCTTACTCAGAAAAATGGACGAAAGCATAGGCACATACGTCATTGATAATATCAGTGAACCCGTAAGAGCAAATATAACAGTTAAAGCCAGCGGCTTAAACAATTTTCCTTCTACGCCCTGAAGTGAAAGAATAGGGAAATATACAATCATAATTATAAAAACACCAAATGCAGAATATCTGATAATTTCTGTTGAAGCATGCAGCACAATTTCCTTCAGCTCATTTTTTGTAAGCGTATCATTCTTTTCTAAATATTTTTCTGATATTAATTTAATACTATACTCAACAATAATAACCGTACCGTCAACAATTAATCCGAAGTCAATAGCCCCTAAACTCATAAGGTTTCCGGGTACACCAAAGAAATACATAAGTATAGCGGCAAATAAAATTGAGAGAGGAATTACCGACGCAACAATCAGTCCTGCGCGTATATTACTAAGCAGCAATACTAAAATTAAAATAACAATTAAGGCGCCAAGAATTAAATTTTCAGTGATTGTTGAGATTGTCTTTTTTATTAAATCCTCTCTATTATAAAATGTATTAAGTGTAATCCCTTTTGGAAGTGATTTTTTGATCGTGTTTATTCTTTCATCGAGCTGCTTTATAACATCATTAGGGTTTGCGCCTCTAAGCATTACTGCAGTACCTACCACTACTTCACCCTTTCCATCCTGTGTAGCTGCGCCTAATCTTATTGCAGAGCCTATTTTAACTTCTGCAATATCTCTTAAATAAACCGGCACACCTCTATCATTCTTAACTGTAATATTTTTTATGTCATCAATAGTATTGATATTTCCTAAACCCCTTACTGACATCTGTTCTTTACCGAACTGAATAAATCCCCCGCCTGTATTTGAATTG
>JBBRQV010000117.1:0-10119 GCA_038225955.1 Ignavibacteria bacterium
ATACTTCTACATCACAGGCAGATAAATTCATATTGCAGTCAAGCAATATGAAGGTGCAGGATAAGGGCGGTTCGTATTCGTTCAAAGTTGATGATAAGGGCAACGGAGTTATCTATGTGAATAACGGAATTGCAAATATAGAGTCGGGCGATAAATCGGCAGTTGTCACCGATGGAAAATTTTGTTACTACAAGCCTGAATATGGAGTTGGTATTCCTTTCAGAAAAGATTCGAAGCCTGAATTTCAGAATGCTCTTTATAATTATGATTTCAATAACGGTGGAGTTAATTCTGTTTATTACGCAATCGCCAACGCAATGCCTGAAGATTATTCCTCATTGTTAAATCTTATTCCGAGAGTCGATGATAAAACAAAATACTTGGTTTATAATAAGCTGGGAAAGCTTGCTCCACAGGCACTTTCAACTATTAATATCGATAGTCTAAATGATTATAATGATGAAGATGTGGAAAACTCATTGAAAGATATGCACGGCAAATTTAAACTTGAGATGAATTTTAATAAAGATGAACTTGCAAAGGAAATGAATGAACTATCAAAAGAACTTTCCCAGATGAAAATAAATATCAAGATTGATGGAAAGAAAATGGCTGAGGACATTCAAAAGGAAATGCTGAATTTAAAGATAGACCTAGCAGATATGGAGTTAGAGCGGATAGATACAAATGAAATGAAAATTTATTATAAGGATTACGAAAACTTTGATAAAGAACAGTTTAAGAAAGACATGGAGAAGATGAAAATTGAATTGAATGAAAATTTAGGGCAGATGAAAATTGAAATAAAGAAAAATGCAGAGCAATGGAAAAAAGATGGAGAGCAGTGGAAAAAAGAAAATGAACAATGGAAAAAGGAAGGAGAGCAATGGAAAAAAGAGGCAGAAGAGTGGAAGAAAGAATTTAAGCCGGAGAATTTTAATTTCAATTTTAACTTTGATTCAGTCAATGTTCATATTGAAATGCCGGAAGGATTAGAAAATGTTGAAGGGCTGGAAGAACTTGAAAATTTGGATAAAGTAAAAAATGATACCGTAATAGGTGTGCCGAAAATATTTAAGTTTGACCACAAGAATCACAAGAAAGATAAGAAGGATAAAGATGGCAAGGACGGTAAAGATGAAAAGAAAGATAAAGACGACGATTAGGAAGAAATTCAATTTATAAATCCAGATTATCCGGCGGTTTTACCGCCGGTTCTGTTATTCCCTCCTTTTTACATCCATTTCTAATCCATTGAACAAAGCCCAAATAATAAGTAATTTACCAGCGAGATTAAAAACTCATATTACAATTTGAAAGAAAGTCGTACAACAACTATAGAGCAGGACAAAGATGATTATTCCGATAATTCAGAAAATGAATTAGATGAATTTTCTGAAGCAGACCAGAATACTCTCTCCAAGGAAGAATTAGAAAAGCTCCGCGAAGAATTTAATAAAGAGGCAATGCCTCATATGAAGCTTCTTCACAATTATGCTTATCGCATGACTAATAATCAGCTTGATGCTGATGACTTAGTGCAGGAAACATATCTGCGCGCATTCAGATTTTTTCATAAGTTTGAGCGCGGAACTAATTGCAAAGCATGGCTGTTTAGAATTATGAAGAATTTATACATCAACAACTACCGCAAAGCTCAGAAGGAGCCGGGTAAAGTTGATTACGATGAAGTAGAGAATTTTTTTGATAGCATACGTTCTGATAAAATTGATTCCAATGATTTGCAGCAAAAAGTTTTTTCGAACTTATTAGACGATGAATTATTAATTGCATTAAACTCATTGCAAGATGATTTTAAAACTGTTGTGATACTGTGTGACTTAGAAGGTTTGAGTTACGAAGAGATTGCAGAATTCTTAAACTGCCCGGTAGGCACAGTAAGAAGCCGTCTTCATAGAGGAAGAAAATTATTGCAGATGAAACTGATGGACTATGCGCGCAATAAAGGGTACGATGTAGATAACAATTTAATGTAGTATCCATTACACCAGAGCAGGCAATACCTTTATAAAATATACATTTAATTTTTACTAACAAATTTTAAAATCAAATTCAAATTATTATTTGAACTAAATTTTACTTAATGGCTACATTTACCGAGCAACAACTCGAGCTTCTGACTGACTATGTGGGAAATCGTCTTTCAGGGGAAGAGTTAAATCAGGTAGAGAGTCTTATCGGCTCTAACCCTGATTACAAAATGCGTTACATATTAGAAAAATCCACTGTAGATGCTTTTTCAGCAAGATTAAAAAACATTGAAACTCCTTTGTATGTTTACCAAAATGTAAATAAAGGAATTGATGAATTTATTTCATCAAGAGCTGATGTGCAAAATGTTAATCAGCAGTACAACATTCCGCAAGTCTCTATACAAAGCAAAATTAATATCAACTCCCCATCCAGAAAATATTATTATGCTGCAGGTACGCTTGCAGTTATAGTATTGGTATTTTTTATCTATTCTTACTACGCGTATAATAGTATACCCAAGGATAAAGATTTTATTGAAATCTCCAGAAGTACCTTTGATAAGGTAGATGCAGGAGAAATGAAGCTTCAGTTTGCTACTGCAAATCCGCTTGAGTTAGCAAATTTCTTTAAAGATAAAGTTGACTTCAATGTGTTCATTCCCGATGTAAAAGAGGCAGAACTATTAGGCGGAAGCTATAATGAAGTAAACGGGCAGAAGCTTGTACATTTTGTTTACAAATGCGGAAATAAATTAATATACACAATGCAGGGATGTATGAAAGATGTATTGAAGGATGATAAACTTGTTCTTAAAGGCCATCACAAAGTAGATATTCAAAAAGGTCAGAATTGGACTCCTTGCGCTCCTGTAGGCGAAGATAATATTATTGTATGGTTCAGAGATGGAGTAGTATGTTCATCAGTTTCCAAAATTGCTCCGCAGCAGATTGCTTCGGTCCTTACGAGTTACAAATAATAAGCTATATATAACTTAACATTTTATTATAATGAAAAAAAATATTTTATTAGCATTAGTTTTATGTTTTTCATTCGCGCTTTATTCCTGCGGGAAAAAAGGTGATACTACTGCAACAGATACTAAAAAAGATAATACACCGGTTAATACAAAATCGACTACCCCCACGAGCACAAGTTCAGCTGCTTCATATTATACTATATCATCAGTAACGAACTCAACTGCAAAGAACGTTTCTCCTAATTTTACATGGGAAGAGAACGGTAAGAAGATGTCAATGAGTGATTTGAAAGGTAATGTTGTACTGGTAAATTTATGGGCTACATGGTGCGGACCTTGTAAAAAAGAAATTCCTGATCTTGGAAAAATTTCTCAGGAATTGAAAGATAAAAATGTGAAGATACTCGGAGTGAATGTTTTACAAAATCCAAAGTCGCAGACAATCGGTGACTTCTTAAAAGAAAATCCGATTCCTTATACAATCTTAGATGGAGGTGATGACTTCGTAAAAGCATTTGCAGATGCAAGCAAAAACGAAATTGATGCAGTGCCTACAACTTTCGTTGTTGATAAAAAAGGAAACATTGTAGAGACAATCGTTGGAATGAGAGACGAAGCTGCTTTCAAAACCATCATCAACAAGTATAATAATTAATTTTTATACATAAGTCGGTGTTAGATTTTTCTAACATCGGCTTTTTCTTTATTATTTAGCCCCGTAATAGTTGAATAATTTACCCACTCTTTCCAATATATCTATACTGGGCTCCACAGGTTCTATCGGATGCAATACACTCAAGGTTGTACAAAATCTCAATAAAAATAATTTCCCTGTAAAGGTTAAATATCTTTCAACCAATTCTCAGATTGAACTTTTAGCTGAGCAGATAAAAGAATTCAAGCCCGAAGCTGTTGTTATCTCTGATGAAACTAAGTGCAAAGAGTTTAAAGAAAAATATTCTCAGGAAAAATTTTATAATAAACTTGAAGTGCTTGCAGGTATTGATGGCTTGAATGAAATCTCAAAGCGCGATGATTACGATACACTTGTTTGCGCGCTTGTAGGATTTGCCGGACTTTCACCTGTTATCAATGCCATCAAATCAAAAAAGAAAATTGCTCTTGCGAATAAAGAAACGCTTGTAGTTGCAGGCAGCATTGTAAATCAATTACTCAAAGAATACAAAACGGATTTACTACCGATTGACAGCGAGCACTCTGCAATTCTTCAATGTCTCATAGGAGAAGAAGGGAATAAAATATCTAAATTAATTCTCACTGCCTCAGGCGGTCCGTTCAGAACAAAGACATACGAAGATATGCAGAACGCAACGATACAAGATGCATTGAACCACCCGAATTGGAAAATGGGAGCGAAGATTACAATCGATTCGGCTACTATGATGAATAAAGGTCTGGAAGTTATTGAAGCGAAATGGCTGTTTGATATTCCGGCAGAAAAAATTGAAGTTGTATTTCATCCGCAGTCTATAATACACTCAATGGTTGAGTTTGAAGATTCATCTATAAAAGCTCAGATGGGAATACCGGATATGAAAATCCCAATTCAGTTTGCACTTACATATCCAAAAAGAGTTGCAGCAGATTTTCCTAAGATGGATTTTAGAAAATATCCTTCGCTGACTTTTGAAGAGCCTGATTATAAAAAATTTGAATGCCTTCAGATAGCATTTGATGTACTCAAAGAAGGAAAAACTTACCCTGTTGTAATGAACGCTGCAAATGAGGTCGCAGTTCAGCATTTTTTAGAAGGAAAAATAAAATTTACTGATATACCAAAGCATATTCGTAAGTGCTTAGATGAGCATAAGCCTGTTTTCGGCTTCGTATTAGAGGATTTATATGAAATTGATGCACAAATTCGCAGAATTAATCCGTAGTATTTTGTACTAAACAACGCAATTGAATATCTTTTATAAGATAGATTGCGTAACTTTCTAATTGTTTTATTCGTTTTTAATACACATATGGAGCTATTTAACACTATATTTTATTTTTTAATTGTCATCGGAATTCTTGTATTTATTCACGAGTTCGGTCACTTTGCTGCAGCGCGTTTAATGGGCATGAGAGCTGAAATTTTTGCTCTTGGCATGGGTTATAGATTATTCGGCTATAATAAAGTTACGGGTTTTACATTCGGAAAGCTTTCCGAAGAAATACAGCTCGGTGAAAATACGGATTACCGTCTTTGCGCTTTTCCTATCGGCGGCTATGTAAAAGTAGCAGGTATGATAGATGAAAGCATGGATAAAAATTTCCTTGAGGCAGAACCGCAGCCATGGGAGTACCGTTCAAAGCCTGTATGGAAAAGAATGGTAGTTATCACGGCAGGTGTAATAATGAATTTCATTCTTGCCTTCATAATTTTTTATTCTATTACACTTATTAAAGGTAAGACAATTACCGACTCAACTACAATCGGATATGTTTCCAATAATTCTCCTGCAAAGGCTTCAGGTCTTCTGCCCGGAGATAAAATAATTTCACTTAACGGACATGTAGTTACTTCATGGGAAGAAGTGCAGAGCAATTTGTATTTCGAAAATCTTGGCGAAGCGCTTTCATTTGTAATTGATAGAAACGGAACTAAGCAGACCATTAACATAACAAAGGATAAAGTCGGCGATTTAACCGAAAGAAATTTTGGAATAGCAGTAGGAAATATTTCTGCTGAAATAAACGACGTTGTTTCAGATAAGCCTGCGCAGAAATGCGGAATACAAAAAGGCGATATGATAACTGAGTTTGCAGGTACACCTATTACTCACTCACAGCAGTTAACAGACTTAATCAGAATAAATGCTAATAAGGAAGTTCCGGTAAAATGGCAGCGTGATGGTAAAACTTTAGATGGTAAAATTACTCCTTCAGCTGATTCTACCATTGGTGTAATCATCGCGGGAAAATATACAGGACCTATTAAGAAAGAATCATACAACTTCATCACCGCAGCACCAAAAGCTGCAGGAGATATGTATTACCTCGGAGTAGAATTATTCTTTAAGACTATATATAAAATTTTCAAGGGCGAAGTTGCTTTCAAAAAAGCAATCGGCGGACCTGTAAAAATTGCTCAGGCATCTGCGCAATCTGCTGAAGGCGGTTTCCTTAGCTTCATCGGATTCCTTGCATTGCTTTCAATTTCACTTGCAGTGATAAATATACTTCCTTTCCCTGCACTTGATGGCGGACATTTTATAATGCTTATTTATGAAGCCATTGTTCGTAAGCCTGTACCGCATAAAGTTCAGATAGTAATTCAGAATATCGGCTTTGCAATTCTCATTCTCTTTATGATATTCGTTCTATATAACGATATCGCTTCAATAAAATAAAAATAATTTTATAGTAAGAGTAATAAAAAAAAGCGGTCAATATTGACCGCTTTTTTTTTATAAATCCAATTTAACCTTTACTCCGTTATTAGTGTACCGGCATTACACATACCTTTTAACGGAATTCTTCTAAGTTACTTAGGAGAATTCTGTCCTTTCTCACTCCTGAATGAATTTTTTAAAAATTACTACAAACTTAGAGCCTTTGCCGTGTGTGCTTTCGACATGAATTCTTGCTCCTGTCAAATCAGCTAACTTTTTTACAATTGAAAGCCCTAGTCCCACAGAATTTTCTCCTCCCGTCGGTCTTGCGCTAAGCTTAGCAAATTTCTGAAACATCATTTCCTTATCTTTATCAGTAAATCCCGGTCCCTCATCCATTATTTCACAAACAGGCTCATTCTCTTTATTTTCGTAAACGCCAATGAAAACGTTCTTATTAGGGAACGTATATTTTATTGCATTAGTAAGAATGTTCGTAAGTATCTGCTCAATGGCAACTTTATATGAGTTCAATTTTATTTCGTAGTGCGGTTTGCTTACGCTGATGCTGATTCCTTTTGCATTAGCTGCATCTTTATTTTCCTTAATTATTCTGGAAACCATTTCATTCAAATTTACTTCTGAAATATTGCCTTCCATCTTGCCGGATTCAATAGCATTGAGATTCAGTAAGTTTGAAATAAGCCCCAGCATTTTATCTGAGCTGATTCTTATCTCCTGCATAATTTCTTTCTGGTCAGGGTCCAATCCTTCACCATCACCGAGGTAAATTTCTGCTAAAGAAAAAATTGCCCCAAGCGGATTTCGCAGATCATGCGCCAGAATTCCTATAAATTCATTTTTCTCTTTGTTTGCATTTTCCAGTTTTTCATTTAAAAGAGTAAGCTTATTTTTTTCTTCCTTAAGTTTATTTGTTTCGTAATCAAGTTTCTCGATTTCAAACTGCATAATGAGATTAGTGGAAATTCTATCGATTTCTTTTTTATGAATCTCCTCGTATTTTTCAAATTGTTTAGTCTTATATTCAAGCGAAGTTTTATGGTCGCCTTTCTCAAAAAAAACTTTGCTCAGAAATTCAAAATTACAATGAAGCAGTTCATTCATCTTTGACTTCGTTGCTAATAGAATGCTATCATAGGCAAGATTTATTGATTTATCTGTGTTGCCATTTTTATAATAAAGTTCTGCAAGGATAAATTTTGTTTCTGCTATCATTTGTTCATCGTTCAACTGATTCGCAATTAACAATCCAAGATTGCAATTAATAAGAGCTTCATCATATTTACCGGTTTTATTTAAAACTTTTCCTTTGAACAAATAATTAGCCGCTACTATAGCCTTATTTCCAATCTCTTCAAACAACTGCATGCTTGTATCGGAGAAACTTAGCGCTTTATCAATCTCACCCATTTCAAAATAAACTTCTGCATAGCTGAACATTATATAGCCCTCTCTGTATTTATCTTTTACGCGGGATAGAAGTTCCAAACCCGAACCAAGATATTTCAGCGCGTTTTTATAATCTTTCTGCTTTTTGTAAATCATACCGATATTCACATAGCAGCTTTGCATATCAAACGGGCTATCAATTTCTTTTGATATTTTTATACACTCAATAAAATATTTTAATGCCTTCTTATAATTTTCAGTATCCATATAGACTACTCCAAAATTATTCAGGAGGCGCGCCTTTATAAGAGGTGAGTTCTCTATCTGATTTTGCTTATAAGCTTCAGTGAGGTACTTTAAGCCATTCTTATAATCTTTGTTATGAATATATGCGATTGCTAAATTGAGATAGCACGAGATAAGATTGCGAGTATCATTTTTTATTAAATATAAATCTATGGCTTTGAGGATGTATTCCTTGGCTTTCTCATATTCCGAGAGAGCCTGGTAGCAGTTGCCAATGTGATGAGTATAGTACGCAATGTGGTCGGAGCTGTTTATTTCTATCGCTAATTTCAGAGCGACTTCACAGTCCTTCAATGCTTCATTCGCATTTTCCAAAACTTTGGCTGCGATAATATCTTTATACTCCTCAAGTTTTTTGCGTTCGTCGATGCCGACGTTAAGCTCCTTGACGAGTTGATTAAAACTTGTATTCAAGTTTCCCCCTATTGAAAACTTATTTACAGCAGTACTTTTTTCGTATTTTACAAATATATCTATTTATAACGTAGAAAACAAAACGGTTAAATTCTTATTTTTCTGCGTAATAAGTATATCCGCCTATCTTATTTTACTTTACCGGAACGGGATAAGTTTCGTTCCTGCTTTTCTAAAATGCCTTTTATTTTCTCGATTGCAAATGATTTCTGGAAAAATCTTTTCACCTCCTGCGCTTCCTTCAGCGTTGAGTAATCTAACTCTTTAACTCCTGCCTCTGCTAAAATTATTTTTTTGAAAATTTTCAGAGATGTATTCATAAAACCTGTTAAAAACTTCGGTACTTTTTCATTAGAGTCCGTGAAATGTTTAGCAGAGTCCACTAATGAAAGCGCTGACTCATAATGCCTCATTTCAATATAATTAAGCAGTGTATAAAAACGTAAATTTATTTTTGTAATAATATCCGAGTACTTTACTCTGCTGAAACAGTCGAGAGATTTTTCGTATTTTTTCAATTTAAAGTTCAATACACCAAGGCAGTAGTTTACCTGAATATCACGGGCATCGGGATGCAAATAATTGCCGTACTTATTTATAAAATTCTCCGCCCATTTTAATTCTTTTGCGATTACAGCAGAGCTAAAAATATTTTCGAAAACCTGAGGCGTAAAATATTCCCCATCCTTATTCGGGTAAACGTTCAGTTTTAAAAAATAATCATTAAGCTCAAATACTTCTCTTCTATAACGCGGAACATCCTGTGGAATTAATCTTAAATAGAGAGTCTCACATAATACAGACCAAAGCATGTGCGTATCTGTCTCCTCAAATTCGGTTCCGTGTTTAATAAATATTTCTTTCAGCTCTTTATAAACTTCTGCGATATTTTTTGCTACTTTTATTTTATAAGTAAGATAGTAAGCTTTTATATAGGGAAAATATTTATAATTAATTTTTTCAAGATAATTTATGAAGTTTTCAACGTTTATAGTTTTAACAAATTCATCAAGGACGTTATGCTGTCTTACATTAAAATTTGTTGTTTCGTTATATGTGATATGTTCGCTTAAATGAACAAAAAATGTAGAGAAAAAATGAGCAATAAGAGGCTCAGCTTTTTGGGCAGAAAAACCAATGCGTTCATTTTTCTGAACATCGGATAACTGAATGCAATTATAATGATAAGCTTCCTCCAAAGTGTGGCTGTGAAGGAAAAATTCGGGAGAAATTTTTAGTGCTTCACTCTTATTTTTGCTTGTTGTTATAGTCTTATTTGAGAGTGCGAAACATTTTCTTACCTGCAGCTCCTTCACTAATAATTTATAATATGCATTCTCATCCTTTTTAAGATTTTCATTCACCAGAAAATTTCTTAATAATTGCGAAAATTCCGTAAGGCGATTTTTAATTGTCCTCCCGTTGAAAGTTTTTCCGGGATACAATTTTTTGTAGAGGTATTCATAGCTTAGTTTTTCATTAGAGTAATCAGGATAGTATTTTTTTATTTCGTAAAATAATTGTATGAGAGCTTTATTTGAGTTCTGATAAGGTGAGTTTATGAAAGAATCAAAGTTTTTTAAATCTTCTTTTTGAAGCGATTTAAGTATTTCGAACGTATTTACAGGTATCAATTAATATATTTTTCGGTATTAAATAGATTTAAAATCATTGGAT
>JBBRQV010000118.1:0-10089 GCA_038225955.1 Ignavibacteria bacterium
TGTGTGTGCTTGAAGTTCTGGAGAGTATGCAAAAAATTATTGAAGACCACCCCCTCCTTAGAAAATCGAGGGGGCTTTAGTTGAATTTACGAGAGCAATTAAATTTTGTTTGGTATTTATAGAATTACTTTTGAATTACATTTAGAAAATGAGTGTGCTTGAAGTTCTGGAGAGTATGCAAAAAATTATTGAAGACCACCCCCTCCTTAGAAAAAGGAGGGGGCTTGAGTTGAATGTTTGAGAATAATTTTAAATTATGAACTCAGTTTGGATTGTATGCTTTAAGTTCTTATTGATTTTTTGATAAAAGAAACTTTAGTTAATAAATATAGCATCCCCATCGAGCCCCCTCCTTTTTCTAAGGAGGGGGTAGGGGGTGGTTAGAAAAAATAAAAGAAATTTTTATTTGTAAATAAAACATTACTGCCTAGTATGTCTTTTTCTAAGGAGAGGGTGGTTGCTGAAATACAAAAATAATCTTAATGAACAATCAGGATAAAATAATAAATAGCACTGAAGGAATTTTTCTAATAGATGCGGGAGCCGGGACGGGGAAGACTTACACGCTTGTGAAACGCTATCTGAAAATTCTTGAGAAGGGATTGAAGCCGGAAAATATTCTGCTTGTTACATTTACTAAGAAGGCAACGGATGAAATGAAAATCCGTGTGCGTAACGAGGCAGAGAACAGCGGAATGACTGTGAAGATTGGCTTGCAGAATTTTATCGATGCTCCGATTATGACGTTTCACTCTTTCTGCAATAAGATTTTAAAAATGCACGGAAGAAACGCTCCCGCGTTTTTAGGAATGAGAGAGAATGTTTCTGCTAACTTCAGATTGATGGAAGAGAAAAATTACGAGGAGAAAATATTTGTAAAATTTTATAATCAGTTTGTAAAACGCGCCGGAAAAAATTATGATGAGATTATTAAGAGTGTAATGGGAAATCCGTCAGTGATTTTTAAAGCGATTAAAAAACTCTCCAGTAAAGGAATATTCCCGGGCAAGAACAACTTTGTGGGAAAAGATTTGCAAAGATTAAAAGGGGATTATGAAAAGTTCAGCGAGTTATTTGATAGTATGAATGCAGAAGAAATTGGCGCAAGGGGGGCAAAGCAAAACGATTTACATAAAAATATTAACGAGAAAATAAAAGCGAATGCATATATAGATTTGCCTATAATTGATGATATTTTCATGGGTAAAGGTGCGAATCCTGATTTGAAAAATAAAATATTTTATGATGACTCGCAGGAGAAATTAATAAAATTTATAAATGATATTTATTTCTCCTATATAGAATTTCTTTTAAAAAGAAATCTTTTGAATTTTGATTTCATGGTGATGTTTGCCTACCTGCTTTTGAAGAACGATGCAAATGTACGGGCTGCAAATAGGTTTGAATATATAATGATAGATGAATTTCAGGATACAGATGAAATTCAATTTAAACTTATGATGCTGCTTGCGAAGGAAAATAAATCAGGCAGTGCGAATCTTTGCGGAGTGGGCGACTGGAAGCAGGGAATTTACGGATTCAGAAATGCAACGATTGATAATATTATTTCATTTGAAGAAAAACTTGCTCAATATATAGAGGAGCTTAACGAAGATACGCAGAGAATAAATTATAACGCCGAAGGTGTTGGAAGAATTATGCTCGATGTGAATTATCGAAGCTCGCGGGAGATTCTTGATGTAAGTTATCATACGTTGTTTACGAAGGGAACGGAGAAAGAAGAAATTGATGTTCAGATGGCTGAAAAACTTTTTCCTAAGCCATTGGCGAATGCAAAAGATTTTGATAAAAAGACTGAAATAAAATTTTATACAGGGGAAGATAAAAAAGCTGAGCGAAAAATTATTTTAGACAAGATAAAAGAACTGGTAAAAGATGAAAAATATTTTATAGTGGAGTTTGATGAGAAAGGGAAAATTAATTCAAAAAGAAAAATAGAGTTTAAAGACATTTGTATTTTATCGAGAGATAAAAGTTTCGGGCTTGAGCTTCAAAGGGAGGCAATTAAAAATTTTATCCCTATGAATTACGAAGGAGGCTTGGAAATATTTTCAACTCAGCATGGTATACTAATTCTTGCCTGGCTGAAATTATTATTGTGGACGAACGATACAAGCGCATGGGTGCCTATACTGGAAGCGGAGAATTACTCGCATAATCAGATTTATAAAATAGTAAGAGGTGAAAAGAGGGTGGAAGGCGAGGAGTATAAATTCTCCTATGAAAAAATCCCCATTGAAATTTTAAAATTTCTTGAAAGTATAAAAAGTAAAGAAAGCGTTTTGTTGCAGGCAGAGGCAGTTTTGAAAAAATATAACCTAACTGATGAAATCGGCAACAGGCTTATTACTATTATCTCTCAATTAATGTCAGCAGATTTTATTTCGTTAAACGAACTTGTTAAAACTATCGAAGACTCTGCCCGGCTTGAGTACGACATTGAACTGATTAACACTGAGGACAGCGTCTCGGTGATGACGATACATAAATCAAAGGGGCTTGAGTTCCCTGTGGTGATACTTGCGAACTGCAATCAGAAAATTTTTCCTTCGACGAAAGGGGAGAGCGACAGCATAATATTTGACGATGTGCTTGGGCTGAGAAATAAAAAAGTTTTCGGCGAGCAGAACGGATACAAATATGTTTTCAATAACTGGAAGACGGATTTATCATTGGGCGTAACGAAGAAATCGGAATACGATGAGGAGCGGCGTTTATTTTATGTAGCTTCTACTCGCGCAAAGCAATATTTATACTTTACTGCATCAAGGCCATCACAATTTTTTACGGGACTTGCTGAAGCAAACGTTATTACACCTATTGAAGATTTTACCTATGAAGGCGAAGTAAAAATTTCAGAAAAAGAAAACAAAAATAGAAGTAAAATTGTTTTAAGAAGTAAGTTTGAAGAAATCGAAAATGAATTTGAGCGAACAGAAGCAAACGAAATTGAAACTGCTTTCAGAAGATATGCAAAGCGCCTTGCAAGCGGAATAAATATTTTACCGGAGATTGAAAACGAATCAGATGAAATGAAAAGCCATATAATGCGATTTGATGAAATGCTTTTTGAAATTAAGAAAGAAGCGATAGAAATTATAACTGATGTAGAGTTTCATTTACCCGGAAAGAACGGGACGCACTCGGGAATAGTAGAGCTTCTTATATTTTATGATGATAGAATGGAGGTGATAATTTTTGGAGACGAAGTGAAAGATTTGAAGAAACTTGAATTTTATAAATCGGCTATGGGTAAAATTCATAAAGTAAAACAGGTCGGCGGTAGGATTTTTCAAATCCGTTGATTCCAGCACTAAACCTTACAAAAATTTCCTCAAAAAAGCATTAAACCTTTTCGCACCAGGCATTGTCTTATGTGTGTAATTAAATTAAACATCAAAAATGATAAAGAAACTCAATTTAACCCTTGTTGTGATGCTTATGTTCGGACTGTTTGCAGTTAACTCTTATGCTCAAACCAGCGACCAAACTAAGACAAAAAAGACTCCTGAACAAAGAGCCGAAAAAATGGCGAAAAAGATGCAGGATAAGCTTGGACTTACAGATTCTCAATACAAGTCAGTTTATGACCTTGCTTTGACGAATGCAAACCAGCGCGCTACGATGCAAAGTATGGATAAAGAGACCAGAAAAGCAGAAATGAAGAAGATGCACGATAGCAATATGTCGCAGATGAAGAGCATTCTTAGCTCGGACCAAATGGCTAAATGGCAAACCATCAAAAAGGAACATAGAGAGAAGCATAAAGGAAAAGATGTCTATGGTAAGCATAAAAAGGGCAATAAAGAGACAAAATAGCCTAAAAACGATTAAAAGACAAAGAGAGAAATTAAATTTCTCTTAGGGGATGCCCGCCGGAACGCCAGAGCCGAGTGGGCATTTTTATTTTAATTTTAGATTTAAGATAGCAGATTTCAGATTTAAAAACTTCAATTTTGACTTAATATTTAGGATTCTAATAGAAAATTTTAGCGTTACACAAAGCCAAATAAAGCTCGATTTCGTAAGGGAATCGGGCTTTTTTTATTGAAGGTTTCGCTATTCTCCATTTTTGAGACGTAATATATTGATTTAACAAATTTTCATTGTTTTCTGCACGGTAGTTTGCATTGAAAAAACAATAAATTAATGTTTCAAGGCTACGTTTGACAGAAAAATTTGAGATTGTAAATTCAGTTGTTTAGTGTTGAAGGTTTCGTTTTGATTGGGTATTGAGTATTGAGTATTGAGTATTGAGTATATAGTATTGAGATTATTTTTAAAAGGGGCGCCTGTCCCGCTTCAGCGGGGGCAGCCCCGCCTACATTTCTTTTATAAAGCTTCGCTTTAGATGTACTTTTGCCTTGATGCAAAGTTCTTTCATTTTGGGCTTACTATACCGCCTTGCGGTATTATTCTTTTTTTCTTGATAAAAAAAGAATCAAAAAAATCAAGGCTCCTATAAATTTCCCTAAAAATCACTCCGAAAAGCGGGCTACGACGTAAACTCGCTTCGCATTCGCTCGCTCAGACATACGTCTCGCCATGCTTGTTCTCGTGATTTTCTTAGCGGAAAATTTATAATGCCGGGTTATGTTACTTCTTTGTATGAGCTCTTTAGGTTTTTCCCTGCTGCTAAGGAGAGCCTGTCCAGCTTTCTTGTCCCGTCGGAACTTGTCCCGCCAAAGGCGGGAGCGGGAAGCGAGAGGGTTTAATGTAGGATAGATTTTCATATCCTTCGCCTAACCCCTCCTTGGTAATGAGGGGAACTTGTGAAATTTGTCCTATGTTCTTCCCCCTCCTGCGAAGGAGGGGGGAGGGGGAGGTTTTTTCAAGTAAAAAGGGGCGGCAGCCCCGCCTACATTTCTTTTATAAAGCTTCGCTTTAGATGTACTTTTGCCTTGATGCAAATCTCTTTCATTTTGGGCTTACTATAAAGCTTCGCTTTAGATGTACTTTTGCCTTGATGCAAAAGTACCAAAAAATCAAGGCTTCTATAAATTTCCCTAAAAATCACTCCGAAAAGCGGGCTACGACGTAAACTCGCTTCGCATTCGCTCGCTCAGACATACGTCTCGCCATGTTTGTTCTCGTGATTTTCTTAGCGGAAAATTTATAATGCCGGACTGTTTGAGGCTGTTCCCTTCCTTAAGCAAGCTATCAATTATCAAGTCCCGCTTTAGCGGGAGAGGGGTTTGGGGTGGTTTTGATTTTAAAAAAAGGGGCGCTGAACTCCGCTGTGGGGTGTTAGCCCCGACTTTATAAACCTCAAATATTTTCCTGCTTCTTTTTAAAAACAGTAAATGATTTTGTGTTTTCATCCAGCTCATGCTCTTCATATCCGGGAGCCGACCAAGCCCAAAGAAGTATCCCCTTGCCTTTAATCGCATACCACAAAAATCTTATTAAATTAATTTTATTATACTCCCGTGATTTGCCATAATCTGAACCGTCAACTGATGATATAATTTTAATTTTTGATGAAGAAAAACCTATTAATCCGTTGTAATTTTTAATAAAGTACATATTTATAAGAAAAAACCAGAGGGGAGCTAAAACGAATATTATTAATATCAGCGCAATGTTAATTACCGGGAAATATGTACCAACTAGAATAGGAGCAAAAACAAGAAACGCATATAAAAGAGACGATTTAAAATTAGCATTTAATCTTACCGAAGGCGGCGCAAGTTCGCAGCCAAAATAAGAAGGGTCGTGTTGAGCAATTATAAAATCTTTCAGTTCAGGAAATTCACTCGCCTTTTTCCAATTGAGAGGTTTTGCTTCAGTTACATAAGTATTGCCGTAAATTGGAATATTCTTTAATTCCTCAAAAGAAAAAGGAACAACAGAATCTTTATATCTCGGTCTGCTTAACTTTAGTTTTTTAAAAACGTAATATTCACACATAAATGGGGTGGTTTCGATTTCAATAAAAAGGGGCGTTAGCCCCGACGTTATTAATATTTATTACTATTTATTAATTAAGCAAATCTTTTGAATATACCATAAGCATCAATGCTTTTCACTAAAGTTTCAAATTCAATTGGTTTTTTCCAATTTCTATGTATCATTCTATGACAATTAGAACAAACAGGTACGAGATTTTTCACTGCGTCTGAAATTACTTGTTCTAATTTTTCTCCATTATTCATAAAAACAGGTTTAATATGATGTATCTCTATAAATCCTTTGCCTAATACAGAACCATAAAAATCTTCAAAATCGAATGAACATGCTTTACATGATATTTTATTATTTTTTGAAGAATAATAATGTAACGCATAATCCCTTAATTTCTTTGACCTGTCATAAATTTTAGTTTCAACTATCCGCGTATTACCCTCTTCAATAATAATATTTTCATCAAATGTTTCAATTATTTTTTTACTTTGAGTTGTCTTTTCTAAGACAATTAAACTATCTTTTACATCCTGATACTTAAAATCATTTACATACAAATATTTTAAAAATTCATAATTATCTTTTAAATAGTTCCTTCCTTTGTCTGTTATATAAACTTTTCCATTTTTTTCATCTGAATAAGCTGCATACCCATATCGTTCAAAAGTTCTGTGAGCTTTTAAATTTCTTACCTTTTGAGAAAATTTATCATCGCTTCTCCCACTTAATATTTTTAAATCTTCCCCAGAAGGATTCATATACCATCTAAGTTTTTTAATAAGTTCCGTTGTAGTGATGCCACCATCTTCATTAAGCGACATGAATAATAATCCGGGTAAAATCAATTCTGTTTCAGAAATTCTTTTGGCCATCTTAATAATTTTTAATTAATAAATGTTCTACATCTTTATTATTTCTATTCATAAAACTTACTAAATATTTTTTTTCAAAGCTTTCAATTGTGAGACCTTTATTATTGTATAAATTGAAAATAAATTCAGTATTTTTTATTATCATTAACCACCGCGCATCGCAATGATTAATTAAATAATCTGCTAGTCTGTTATGATCATTTTTTCCAAACTCCATTCCTTGATATGAAGAAAACTCACTATCATATGGTGGATCTAAAAAAATAAAATCATTTGTTTGTGGTACATGTTTACCTAAAAATTCTTCAAAATCAAGGTTTTCTATTAGAGTATTATTTAGATGGTCTCTTAGTAAACTCGATTTGTAATAATTAATTTTTTTCCCAAGATCTTTACGATTGTAACCAATTCCTCCGTAGGGTACATTAAAAGCCCCATCCTTATTGTATCTAAACATGCCACTATAAGCATAATTTCTAATAAAAATAAACAAAGCTGTTTTGTAAATAGTGTTATAACCGGATTTATTGTTATAAAGATGTCTAATGTACATGTAGAAAGCACTTTTCAATGCTGCTTCAATGTTATCTAAAATATCAGAATTAGGAAGGGATGTTTTTTCCTTTTCAATCTTATTCATTCGAATGATTTTCGATGTGAGATTTCTTTCTATTTCTTCCAAGAAATTATCAATAGATACATTAAATGGACCTGCAAACATCCTTATAAAATCTTCCCTTCTCGATGCAATGAAATTTGTAATATGAATAACAAGTTCCTCTGTACTTATTAAATCATTTGAATAATTTTTGTACATATCTAGGAAATATAAATCGTACTCAGAAACAATTGTTTCGATATATTTCCAGTCTTTAATTAGTTCTTCAATCAGTGAGAAAAAATCATTGTTATCTTTTGTTTTTAAGACCAAATATAAGTCAACCAATTCCTTTGATTTATCATTAATAAAATATTTATCTGCAATTATTGAGGTGTATAAAGCACCTCCTCCAACAAAAGGTTCGAAATAGTTTTCTATGTATTCTGGCAATTGTGGAAAAATATATTTTAATTCATTATCTTTTCCACCAGCCCATTTAATAATGGGTTCAAGAAAATCAATTTTCTTATCCTTTAATTTAAATAATTCTTGTGGAGTGGAAAAAATATTTTCAGGTACTAAAGTCTTTTGCACATTTTTCATAATTAAAATTAAACAAATTGTCTTTGTAAATAAATGTAAATGTTAAAATCTTATTAACGATAACTATTTCAAACTTAAAAACTTTTTACGCCTATTTTTATTATGGCATAATTTTGTTTTGCTTTTTTAAAATAAAATTCATAATTTCAGTAAGGATTTTTTCCGTGTTAAATTTGCCTTTTTGATTACAATCTTAATATCTACCTTCATTTCTAAAACTTTGAAATGACAGAGGAAGAACTAAGAATAAAAATTACTTCTATACAGACAATTGTAAGAACTGCAGTTGAAGCTTTTGCCTCAGGATTTAGTGCTAGACATATTGGCGAAGTTAATAATCCTGACGGTACATTGAATATGAAAATTCATAATGTATTCATAGAAGCTTTAGGCGATGAAATTCAATATTACACTGCACTCGCCCGTTCTTTGGATAGTTCACTAGGAAATATGCTAGAAGGTATGGCTATGAATATTGGACGATTAAGCTATGTTATATTAAAAAACGTCTCTGGTCCGCTTTCACAAGCGCAAACTAGTAGAATTGCTACTATACTAGAAGCTTATAAAAGAAGAACTATGCGTCCAACAGTAGAAGATTATCAGATTTTAAGGACTTTAAATCCAGTGGAAGCACAAATTGAAATTCGACATGATAGTGATTATTATTTAATTGACGAGGCGGATGGCAGTCATCACTTAATTGAACTTAAAATAGGAGGCGATCTTGATAATAAAAAAGCGCGTTCAGAAAAAGAGGCTATTTTAGAACAATTTGCTATACTTTCAAATACTCTACCCGAGAACACAATAATTAAATGCTATTTTGCAACAGCTTATAATAGATTTGGGGATGGAAATGTTTGGAAACAAGAAAGGGTGAAACAATTCTTTGCAACTGAAGAACTTCTAATTGGCAGAGATTTTTGGAATTTTATCACCAAATTGCCTAATGGTTATGAGATTGTTCTAGAAGCTTATAGGGAACACTCACATTTTATTTGTGATTCATTAGAAAAAATTAAAAAAGAATATCTCTAGATTATGGCCTATCACACATTAATTCAAGGAGATTGTTTCGAAAAATTAAGTACAATTGAAAGTAATAGTATTGACTTAATTTTAACAGATCCTCCTTATAATTTAGGAAATTACTCCACTGGAAATATTAAAATGTCTTGGCGAAAAGATTTCAATAATGATCTGGCAGAGTGGGATAAAAAACATCTTAATCCTATAGATTTAGTATCCGAATTTAAACGCATTATATCTCCCACAGGGAATATATTTGCATTTACCAGTTATAATTTAATAGGTAAATGGCATGAAGCTTTTGATCACCAATTCGATACATTTCAATTTATGGTGTGGCATAAAACTAACCCTCCACCAAAATTATTTAAAGCTGGATTTTTAAATAGCATTGAGTTAATAGTATGTATGTGGAATAAAAAGCATACTTGGAACTTTGGAAATCAAAAAGATATGCACAATTTTATAGAGTCTCCTATTTGTATGGGTAACGAAAGACTTAAAGAACCACATCACCCAACTCAAAAACCAATCAAGGTTCTAAGCCACTTAATAAAGCTTGCTTCAACTGAAGGTCAAACTATTCTTGACCCATTCATGGGTGTCGGTTCTACCGGTGTAGCTGCTTTACTTAATAATCGAAATTTTATAGGAATAGAGTTAGAAAAAGAATATTTTGATGCTTCAGTTAAAAGAATAGAGACCGTCGAAACAAATATTTTTGCAGTTTAAATTAGTAAATTCAAAATATAAATAACTTATTCCAAGTTTCTGTGTATATTAATTAAATCAAAATTACTATTCATCTCATATAAAGTCCTCGCTGACTTTCAGCTCCAGTCAGCCCTTAGTTAACACCGTACCCTCACATACCACCATATATCGCCATATAACTCCGTTGATAGAAATATTATATTAGCGGACGAATGATGAATACTGATAAAAAATATTTTCCGGCGCTTTCGGGCGTGAGGGCTGTACCTGCCTGATGTAAATATTCAAAATTATGCAGTGATATTAAAGTACTACATATTTCACTAAATTTAGAAAAATCAA
>JBBRQV010000119.1:0-9998 GCA_038225955.1 Ignavibacteria bacterium
ACGAAATAAAAGCAGTAAAAATATAAATTATCGGGTCCTGAAAAACTATTTGAAATTTTTCATTTGAAAAACTTCCGCGAATGAGAACGTATGCTATGAACGTAACCATATAAATCAGCAACGATATAAAGTAAAAATCTAATCTGTATTTATAAGTTCTTTCATTCATAACTTTGCAAGCTTTATAACTTCATCTGCAATTTTAGATGCTGCGTTTATATCTGAAAACTTTGATACATTCGTTTTTAATTCGTTCAATAGCGTTTCATTATATAAATATTTCTCAATTGTACCGTACATATCCTCATCTAAATTTTTTTGCAAAAGCATCACAGCTGCTTTTTTGTTCATCATACTTCTTGCATTCATCTCCTGGTGATTTTCTGCTGAAGTTGGTAATGGAATCAATATTGATGGCAATTCTAAATAAGCAATTTCCATTATACTTGTAATTCCCGAGCGGCATATTACTAAGTCAGATGCAGAGAAAGCATAAGCAATTTTCTCAATGAAATCTAAAATTTTTATTTTGTCAGAATATGGTTTATACTTTTCCTGATAATGTTTGAAATCCGGTACACCTGTTTGCCAGATAAGATTTATATTTTTTTCGTAAAGCTTCGGAGCAATTTTATCTAAAGCAATATTTATACCTCTTGCGCCCTGGCTCGCGCCGAAAATAAAAATCGTTTTATTTTCAGTTGGTAAATTAAAAGATTTTACAGCTTCTTTCTTATCAATCAATTTTAGTGATGTTCTTATCGGGTGCGCAATATTCAAAATGTTATCTTTACGTTTCACATATTTGTTACTGTCTTCAAATGTCAGTACAACTTTATCAGCTTTCTTTGAAAGATACTGTATTGTTTTACCGGGATAAGAATTCCCCTCCTGTAAAAGAACAGGCACTTTCAATTTATTTGCTGAGTAAATTACAGGTCCGCATACAAATCCGCCTGTACCTACTACAACATCGGGCTTAAAATCTTTTATGATTCTTCTGCTTTTCAAAACCGAACCTACAACTTTCATAGGAAGAGAGAGATTCATCAGATACTTTTCTCTGTTAAATCCTGCTATTTCAATCAGCTTAATATTGTAATTATTCTGCGGCACTATCTTTTCTTCTATTCTTCCTTTTGCTCCGACAAACAAAATTTCTGTATCGGGTAATTTTTTCTTTAGCTCATCTGCAATCGCAATCGCGGGGAAAATATGTCCGCCGGTCCCTCCTGCAGCAAATATAACTTTAAGCACTGGCAAATTTAAATTCTTCAACTTCTTTCTTGTGTGTTACAAAAGAAGATATGTTTAACAAAATTCCTACTGCTATTGAATTAAAAAATAAAGCTGTCCCTCCATAACTTATAAATGGAAGGGGTACACCTGTAGTCGGCATCACACCTGTTGCGACACACATATTTATTACTGCATAAAATGAAAGTACCGTTGTAATTCCGAACGCAAGATACTTTCCGAAATCATCCTGAATATTTTTTACTATCTTATAACCTCTGAACATTAACAATGCAAACATTGTGATAATCAAAGCTGTTCCTATGAAACCGTACTCTTCTCCTACTATAGAAAAAATAAAATCGCCGTAAGCTTCAGGTAAATAAAAATCCCGTTGAATAGAATTTCCGGGACCGATTCCTGTAATGCCCCCATTACCAAATCCGATAATTGCCTGCATCAATTGGTAATTTGAATTTCCTCCCGATGCATATTCTGAGTGAGAAGAAAGACGGTTCATTATGTAATTTTTTGAAAGAACAAACAGAACTGCAAAAGGTAAAATAATCAGTCCGGTAAAAATTAAATGCTTCAACTTCACTTCAGAAAGAAATAACATCAGGAACGAAGTTGAAAGAATAATCATTGCAACAGAAAAGTTCGGTTGAAACGCAACCAGCATCGAAACAAAAAGAACATAAAAAATAATGACCATATAACCTTTATAAAGCATATGCAAATAATCTTTTTTTCTTGCAAGTAATGCGGCAACATAAATTATTAGTGTGTACTTTGCAAAATCAGACGGCTGAAAACTTAAAGGCCCAAGACTAATCCATCTGCTTGCGCCCTTCATACCAACACCGCCGAAGAAAATATAAATCAACATTAGTATCGAAGCCCAGATTAAATATTTAGAATATTTTTGAATCAATCTGTAATCTATTTTTGCAAAAGCGAAAATTAAAATTATTCCGAACAAAACTCTCATAGTATGCTGACGGAATAAAAAATTCGGATCAGAAAATTTATCCATAGCAAACGACGAACTTGCGCTGTACACTGCGCCAATACTGAAGAATAATAGCAACAGTACGGGGATTAAAATCCAAACATCAATTCTATGTTTTGGTGTAGTGTTCAACTATAATTTATTAACTAATTCTTTAAATTTTCTACCGCGCTCTTCGAAATTATTAAACATGTCAAAGCTCTTACATGCAGGTGAAAGCAGAACAGTATCGCTTGCCCCACCTATTTTATTGGAATAACTCACTGCATCTTCATAAGAATCCGCTACATAAACTTTTTTAAAAGGACTAAAGAAGTTATTTATTTTTTCTTTGCTTGCACCAACAGCAATAATTTCTTTAACTCTTTCACTTATCAAATCTTTTACTATGCTATAATCATTATCCACATCTTTACCGCCGAGAATAAGAATTATATTTTTCTCAAATGACTTTAAAGCAACTATAAGCGCATCAATATTAGTTGCTTTAGAATCATTATAGTATGATACTCCGTTAAGGTCTCTCACAAATTCAATTCTATGCTCAACTCCTTTGAAATTCTTTAAAGTTTCTTCGATTTCAGCACATGAAATTCCGAATTTTTTAGCTGCTACTATTGAAGCCAATGCATTGTAAACATTATGATTCCCTTTCAGATAAACATCTTTTCGTAATACTACATCGTCTAGTTGATTTTTCTTTTTATCGAAATAATAAAGCATGTCGTTCATCATATAAGCTCCAGAATAGAAATTCGATTCGTATAAATTTCCATTGACGCTTATTGCTGCAATATTTTTTGAGTAACCTTTTAAATTATTTCTTAAAATCTCATCATCATAATTGAACACTAACACATCATTCTCGTTTTGATTCTTTGAAATTTTAAATTTTGCATTCAGATAATTATTAAATGAGCCGTGCCAGTCTAAGTGATCCGGGGTAATGTTCAAAATAATTGACACTTGAGGATTTAATTCAGCAATATCTTCCAATTGGTAGCTACTAAGCTCAAGAACAACTATAGATTCTTTAGTAACTTCATTTACAATTTCCGAAAAAGCTTTCCCTACATTTCCGCAAACAAATGTTTTATATCCTGCATTTTTAAAAATTTCCCCTATGAGAACAGTTGTAGTAGTCTTTCCGTTTGTTCCTGTAATTCCAATTATCGGAGCAGAACAGAACCAGCTTGCTGCTTCAACTTCAGAATATATTTTTTTATTTTGCTCTCTTGCTTTAACTAAAATTTCATTGGCCGGAGGAATACCGGGACTTTTAATAATTACATCATAGCTAAGAATTGAATTCGTAAATCCTCCGAATTCCGTTCTTAAGTTACTTGAAGTAATATTCATTGTGTTAGCTTCCAATTGTTTTTCGTCTGTTAAGAGAACTTCTTTTGCTCCACTATTAATTAACAAATTTGTTATTGCAATTCCGCTTCTTCCTGCTCCAAGTACTGCAAACTTCGTATTTTTAATCTCTTCTAAATTCAAAAATCTTTTATCTTATTTTGAAAGTTGCTAAAGCCATGATTGCCAATATTACTGCTACTATATAAAATCGTAATACGATTTTTGGCTCCGATATTCCCTTCATTTCAAAGTGATGATGCAAAGGCGCCATTTTAAAAATCCTTCTGCCCTCACCGTATCTCTTCTTAGTATACTTAAAATAATATCTTTGCATGATTACTGAAACTGTTTCAAGGAAAAATATCCCTCCAAGCAATGGAAGTAAAAATTCTTTTTTAACAAGAACGCAAAGTGTACCAATTGCGCCGCCAAGTGCTAAAGAGCCCGTATCACCCATGAAAACCTGCGCGGGATACGAATTGTACCATAAAAATCCTAGTGATGCCCCCGCCAACGCTGTACAATAAATTGCAAGCTCACCGTTTCCTTTCAAATAAATTATATTCAAATATTTCGCTGCCTCAACATTTCCGGAAACATAAGCAATCACTCCGAGGGTTAAAGCAACAATGCCTACAGTGCCTGTGGCAAGACCATCGAGTCCATCTGTCAAGTTCACGGCATTTGAAGTTGCTACTATAATAAACACGACTATCGGAACATAGAAATACGAAAAATCAAATTCATAATTTTTTAGAAATGGAATCGTTGTAATAGAATTAATTTTATGAAACTCAGGTAAAAAATAAATCAAACAACCTACAGTCAATCCGACTAATATTTGAAATAATAATTTATATTTTTCAACAAGCCCTTTTTTATATTTTTTTATTACCTTTAAATAATCATCAAGAAATCCTACGGCGCCAAGTGATATTGTTACAAACAACATTATCAGAACATAAGTATTGTTCAAATCTCCCCATAGAAAAACAGGAATGATAACTGAAAGCAAAATTATAAAACCACCCATTGTTGGTGTACCGGCTTTTGACCAATGGAATTTCGGGCCATCTTCTTTTTTTGCTTCACCTATTTGTTTCCTTTTTAAAATCTCAATAATCTTCGGTCCGATAATAAAGCAAAACATTAATGCAGTGATAGCAGCCATAGCAGAACGAAACGTCAGAAAACGGAAGATGTCAAATCCGGGGGGGTTGTACCTGGCATTAATCCATTCTGCTAATTTATAAAGCATTAGAATTTTTTATTAAGTTTTCCACTACTTCCTCCATCTTCATTCCGCGCGACCCTTTCACGTAAACAATATCGTTTTTCTTAACATTATTTTTTAAGTACTCAATCAAATCAGATTTTTTTTCGAAGTATAGATTATTTTTTATTCTCTTAGCAGATTTATAAGTATTAAATGATTCCGGTCCAGTTGTAAGCAAGTTCTCTAATTTCAATTTTCCTGCTAAACTACCTATGTAAGAGTGCTCTTTTTTACTTGCTTTGCCAAGCTCCAGCATATCTGAAAGCACAGCATATTTATTTCCTTTAGTAGTAAATTCTTTTAATGTTTCCAATCCCATCTTTACGGAGTCAGGATTACTGTTATATGCATCATTAACAATTGTCAGTCCATTCTTCTTTACGACTTCCATTCTCTTTGAACTTGTAGGTTTAAATTCTTTCAACGCTTTTATAATTTTTACATGGCTAACACCAAAATACAACCCTGCGCTTGCTGCTGCTAAACCGTTTATTATCGAATGCTTCCCAAAAGTTGCCACCGTTGCGTTAAAAGATTTTTTGTTTGAATTAATATTTAATACAGGTTGAAAATCTTTATTAAACTTTACAAATCTTCCTCTGATGTTTGCGTTAAGTGAATTTGAATATGTATATTTTCTATTTTTCTCCAACTTCTTCGCATAATTTTTTATATGCTCGTCATCAACATTACAAAAGCAAATTCCATTATTTTTCTTTAGATAATCGTACAATTCAAATTCTGCTTTTGCCACGCCTTTAACTGTTTTGAAAAACTCTAAATGCTCTCTTCCTATATTAGTTATCATTCCGTATTGAGGTTTTGCAATCTCGCACAGATATTTTATTTCTCCAAAGTGATTACACCCTACTTCAAGCACTGCGAAATTATGTAATTTATTCAATCTCAACAATGTTAAGGGAAGACCTATATGATTATTAAAATTTCCTTCTGTTTTAAGAACATTGTACTTTTGAGAAAGAACACTTGTTACTAAATCTTTTGTTGTTGTTTTACCATTACTGCCCCCTATACATATAACCGGAATGTTGAATTTCTGTAAATGATTTTTTGCAAGAGCACCGAGCGATAAAACTGTATCTGCAACAACTATAAAAGAACTTTTTTTAAAATCTTTTTTGTTTTTAAGAAACCATTTTTTTTCAACAACTGCGAGCTTAACACCTTTCTTGAAAACATCCTGTAAGTATTTATGGCCGTCTGTATTATCACCTTTAATTGCAAAAAAAATTTCTGTGTTCTTTACTCTCCTGGAATCTATTTCCACAGATGAAAAATTATAGTTTTTTATTTTCTCAATATTATAAATTCCTTCCGTATCTATTCTTAAAAAATCTTCTGCTCTAATCACTTCGCTAAGTAAGAATATTTTTGCACCATTTCTTTATCGTCAAAATGACTTCTTACTCCGTTTATTTCCTGGTATGTTTCGTGTCCTTTACCGCAAATCAAAATTATATCACCTGCCTTGCTCATAGCTATCCCCTTCTCTATAGCAGTCTCTCTGTTTTCATCAATTTCATAATTTTTATTCACCACACCTTTAACAACATCATTAATTATATCCATCGGATTTTCAAAACGCGGATTATCTGAAGTAATAATCGAGTAATCCGAAAGAGAAGTTGCAAACTCACCCATCACAGGACGCTTTGTTGTGTCCTTATTTCCGCCACAACCGAAAACTGTTATCACTCTACCCTTTTGGCTTCCATTTTTATTTTCATTGTTTACTATATCACGGGCGGACTCAATTGCATTCTTCAATGAATCAGAAGTATGGGAGTAATCAATTACTGCATAGGCTCCGTTTGGCAATTCAATTTTATTGAATCTGCCATTCACTCCGGCAAAGTTTAGCAAAGTATTATTTATCGATTCATAACCTATATCATAATTTCTTACACAGGCAATTGACGCTAGAACATTGTATATATTAAACTTTCCCGTAATTGTTGAACTTATTTTAACGTTATCTTTTACATCTGCTAAATCAAAGCTCAAGCCTTTTAAATCAAAGTTTAGATTTTCTGCTTTATAAGCAGAATTATTATTCACCGAGTATGTGACTTTCTTAGCTTTAGTATCAGCAATAATTTTTTCACCGTATATATCATCTAAATTTGTAATCGCAAAAGATTTTTCTGAAAGATTATCAAATAAAATTTTCTTAGCTTCAAAATAATTTTCCATGTTGTGATGAAAATCCAAATGTTCGCTTGTAAGATTCGTAAATATCGCTGTATCAAAATTTAAGCTATAAACTCTATCCATAACCAATGCAATTGAAGAAACTTCCATTACGCAGTATTGATAACCCTGCTTAACCATTTCTCCCAGCATTGAGCAAATCTCGACTGATTCAGGTGTTGTAAGCTTTGACTCAACTTTAAAATCCCCAATCTGATAATCAATTGTTCCGAGCAAACCTGTTTTATAGCCGGAGTTTTCCAATATAGATTTTATTAAGTACGTTGTCGTAGTTTTCCCGTTCGTTCCTGTTACACCAATCAATTTTATTTTTTCAGATGGATTACTATTGTAATAATTTGCAAACATTGCCATTGTTTTTCTTGCATCATCTACTATAAGAACATTTGAAGTAACTTCGTGTTCATTTAATTTTATATCTGTAATAATTGATTTCGCGCCCAACTCTATTGCAGACTTAACATATTTACTTCCATCATCTTTCAATCCCTTCAATGCAAAGAAAATATAATTCTCTTTTACTTTTCTGGAATCATAAGCAATGCCGGCAATAGGAAAATCAAACTTAAGATTTTCATTTGTTCCTGCAATATTTAAGAGTTCAGAGTAATTCAATTATTTATCAATTTTTCTTTTGTCAATTTATCTGCTTACAGAATAAAGTAATTTTAGAGCTTGGCAATTGCGAGCTGCCTGATTTCGGCATCTGGTCTATAACCTCGCCGCTGCCATTTATATCAATATCAAAACCACTTGCAGAGAGTACGTTTATTGCCTTTCGCAAACTATAGCCTTTAACATCCGGCACAAGTAAAACACTTTTAAGTTCAAGTTCTTTACTCTTCACTACAAGCTTCACCGTGGTCTTTGAATTTATATCTACTTTAGAATTGGCTTCAGGAAGCTGAGACTCTATAGTTAAAAAACTATTTGATTTAGAATTTTCAGGATATACAACTTCACAATTTAATTTCAAATCCTTCAAAATATCTTTTGCATCCTCAAGTTTAAGATTTAAAAGATTTGGAATTAAAATAGAATTGTTTGAAACATTAACGACATCGTTCGACTTAGTTTTATTATCAAAAGTTGGCTCAGTTAAATTTAGATTTCCTGAAAAACTAATAATTCTTTCTGCAATTCTTTTGAAAACAGGAGCAGCAATTTTGCCACCGTAAAACTGTCCGCCTTTAGGGTCATCAAGTATCACCGTAATTAAAAACTGAGGATTATCTGCAGGGAAAAATCCTACAAACGAACCTGTATGCGAACCCGATGAATGCTTACCATCTACAACTCTTTGTGCAGTTCCTGTTTTGCCGGCAATTTTTAATCCGTCAATCTTTGCATCTACACCCGTACCCGATTCCACAACTCCAATCATTAGAGTAGAGAGAAGCTTTGCTGTGTTTTGTGAAACTACCTGACGAATTTCTATAGGTGAATTTTCAAAAATTGTTTTACCGTCTAAAGCAGTTTCTTTTTTTATTATATATGGCTTTAGTAAAATTCCATTGTTTGCAACCGTTGAGTATGCACTTGTAAGCTGCATTGCGTTAATCAATACTTCGTAACCAATAGCCATGTACGGCAATGATATTGGAGAAAAATCTATAGGACGTTTTAATACTCCTCTGTTCTCTCCCGGCAATTCAATTCCAGTTGAAATTCCGAAACCAAAATCGCGGGCGTATTTATAAAATCTTTCAGGTCCGAGCTTCATAGAAATTTTCATAAAGCCAATATTGCTTGATTGCTCAAGCGCCTGTTGAAACGTCATTGTTGCAGCCTTGTGCTCATCTTCCATCGTTACATTAGCTGCTAATGTGTAGTGTCCGCTCTCTGTATTTATCAGGCTCATCTTATCCATTATCTTCTCTTCAAGAGAAGCTGCCGCTGTAACAATTTTAAATGTTGAGCCCGGCTCGTAAACATCGCATATAGCTTTATTGGTAAAACCTACTGTATCAGAAATCTGAATGTTGTTTGGGTCGAACGAAGGATAAGATGACATTCCAAGAATCTCACCTGTCTTAACATTCGTAATAATTACTTTACCGCCTTTTGAATCTGTTTCCTTAACTCCTCTTTCTAATTCTTCTTCTGCAAACTTCTGAATATTTATATCAAGCGTAAGCACAACGTTGTTACCATTAACCGGCTCCCTCTTAGGAATATCCATATTCGGCTTGTACTGCCCCTTCCCATCACGCTGCATTATCATAAAGCCATCTTTACCGGCAAGCTCACTCTCCATTGATTGCTCAACGCCGCTTAGTCCTGCGCCTTCAACATTTGTGTAACCAAGCACCTGCGAAGCTAATCTGCCATAGTTATAAACACGCTTAGGCTCTTTAAGAACTATTAAGCCATCGAAGTCTGCGCTATCAAGTCCCTGAAGGATTGCAACATCTGCTTTTCTTTCGAGGTAAACGAATGAAGTGCTTCTGTTTGTAAGCTTGGCAAGATACTCACTTCTATCTTTTTTGAAAACCCTCGCAAACATATTTGCAATGGAATCAGGCTTTGTAACCATTGTTGGATCAACTGCAAAAGAATATTGAAGCGAATTGGAGACTAGTACATTCATATTTCTATCATATACAAGTCCACGCGAAGGAGAAATTTTTGTTTTCTCTTCATACTGCTTCCTTGCCGCAATCTTATACTTTGCAGAATTAATTATCTGAACATTAATTAATTTATAGAGTATGACTGAGAAGATAAGAAGGAATACGAACGAAATAAAACCTACTTTCGCACGGAAGCTTGATAAGAAATTCAGAAATTTTTTAAATGACTCCAATAAGGTAAATTATTTTAATAGAGTTCCGATTTATTTACAATGATTTTGTTTTTATCAGTAAAAGCACCTTCATGAAC
>JBBRQV010000120.1:0-9883 GCA_038225955.1 Ignavibacteria bacterium
AGCTTCTTTTGTAAATAGTTTTATTTTGATAGTACCCATTGAGGTTTCCATTGTAACAATGGTTTCAGCTGAAGCTTGTAATGAACCGAAGCCTAGGCTTGCGAGTAATACTATTAGCGTTAAAAATATTTTCATTATATAATAATTGTAATTTAAAATTTTTAGAATTGCTTTAAAAAGCGAACGTCGTTTTCATAGAACATCCTTATATCGGGAATACCGTACTTCACCATAATTGTTCTTTCAATTCCCATACCAAATGCAAAGCCTGAATACTCGCTTGCATCATAATCAACATTTTAGAACACTGAAGGATTCACCATTCCACAGCCGGCACTTTCTACCCAGCCTGTGTGTTTGCAGATTCTGCATCCTTCGCCTTTGCAGATGAAACACTCTACATCAACTTCAGCAGAGGGCTCAGTGAAAGGAAAGAATGAAGGTCTCATTCTTGTTTTTAAATCGTCTCCGAAAAATTGTTTTGCAAAGTAATCAAGCGTTCCTTTTAAATCACCGAAAGTTACATTTTTATCAACGTATAATCCTTCTATCTGGTGGAACTGCGATAAGCTTCTTGCGCTGATTGCTTCATTTCTAAACACTTTACCCGGTAAAATAATCCTTACAGGCGGCTTGTGTGCAAGCATTGCGCGAATCTGTCCGGGAGACGTGTGCGTTCTTAATAAACTTTTGTTGCCTTTCGTATGCTCTTCTTTTCCTTTAGCATCTAAATAAAAAGTATCCTGCATATCTCTTGATGGATGATATGATGGAGTATTTAGCGCATCGAAGTTATGAAATTCATCTTCTATTTCGGGACCGTCGTAAATTTTAAATCCGATTTTTACGAATATAGCAGAAATTTCCTCGAGAGCTTTAGAAATAAGATGGCGCGTGCCTTCATTATAAGTTCTGCCTTCTAAGGTAATATCAATATCGGATTTTTCTTCAGTGGCAGAAAAAGAATTTTTCTTTTCTTCGAAAAGATTATTAACGAGATTTTTTAAATCGTTAAGATGCTTTCCGTAGGCACCTTTTTCTTCTTTCGGTACGTCTTTGAGATTTTCAAACAGAGTGGCAACAATTCCTTTTCTGCTTAAATATTTTAATCTGAATTCTTCAAGCGAATTTAAATCTTTCACCGATTTAATTTCGTTAGTAACTTCAGCGGTAATATTTTTCAGGTTTTCAAGCATAATAAAAAGGAGTTATATATAATAAAGGCGAGTGGTTAAACTCGCCTTTGAAAAATAACTGTAACGAGATAGAAAAATTACGCTAGCGCGAATCTTACTATTTCATTAAATGCAGGAAGATTATTGTATGCTAAATCAGAAAGAACTTTTCTGTTTATATCAATACTCTTTTTGTTTAACGCATCAATCAATTTTGAGTAAGAAGTATTATTCATTCTTGCTGCTGCGTTAATTCTTGTTATCCACAAGCTTCTGTAAACTCTTTTTTTGGTTCTTCTGTCTTTGTAAGCGTGAGTTAAACCTTTTTCTACGGAATTTTTAGCAACTGTATATACTTTGCTTCTGGCTCCGAAGTAACCTTTCGCTTTATCGAGAATTCTTTTTCTTCTTCTATGCGATGCGACTTTGTTTTTTGAACGTGGCATTTTATTATTCTATTTATTTTAATTTATTATACGTTCCCCGTCATTTAAGCGGGCTGATAAAAAAAGATTAAGCCTGGATTAATCTCAGCAATTTTTTCGTTTCCGGTTTAGAAACTAAAGTTGCTGTTCCAAGATGTCTTTTTCTTTTGCTTGACTTCTTAGTCAAGATATGTCTTTTGTGTGACTTACTTCTTTTTAATTTTCCCGTAGCTGTAACTTTGAATCTCTTCGCAGCAGCTCTGTTGGATTTCATTTTAGGCATTTTCTATGGTCCCTTCAGAATTATTAATATCTGATGTTAGTTTTTCTTCTTGTTGACTTGCGTCGTTTTTTACTTCTTCGTGTGTTTCTTGGTTAGCATCTTTAGGAACAGCTTGACCTGAATCCAATGCATTTTCCTTTGCAATCAGTTTTGCTTCTCTTTGTCTGAATTTATTAACAGCAGCAATCTTCGCTTTATCAGGCATGAAGTAAGCAATTAACTGTTTGCCTTCCATTTTCGGAGTTGCTTCTAGCTTACCGACTTCACCTAGCTTGTTCACAATATCGTCCATAAGTTTTCTTCCGAACTCAGGATGAGTAATCATTCTTCCTTTGAACATAACGTAAGCTTTTACTTTATGCCCTTCCATCAAAAAATTGTAAAGATGCTTTGTCTTAAATTCGATATCGTGTGTATCGGTATTAGGATTAAAACGAACTTCCTTAACCGTCATCACAACCTGATGCTTCTTAGCTTCTTTTTCTTTCTTCTGTCTTTCGTAATTGAATTTACCGTAATCGGAAATTCTGCAAACAGGAGGATTTGAGTTAGGGGAAATCTCGATTAAATCGAGTCCTTTTTCCTGAGCTAATTTTTTTGCATCAAAATTTGAAAGCACTCCAAGTGCATCACCATTTTCATCGATGACCCTTAACTGAGGAGAGTTTATGTAGTTATTAGTTCTTTCGCGGAAGCGTTTATTATCTTTAATACTTTATCGAATTTAATTAATAAAAAATATCTTTTTTGGAAACCTTTAATTTAATAATTTCTATAAATTTATTCAATTCTAATTTTCCGGTATCTCCCTTTTTATGTTCACGAACCGAAATTAATCCTTCGTTTAGCTCTTTATCGCCCAAAACAAGCATATATGGTATCTTTTTATTTTCAGATTCTCGTATTTTATAGCCTACTTTTTCGTTTCTTTCGTCTAATTGTACCCGAATATTGTTTTCTTTCAGTTCATCGTACACTTTCTGAGCATATTCTTTATGCGAATCTGTAAGCGGAATTACCATCACCTGAACCGGCGCAAGCCATAGAGGGAAGTACCCGGCAAAGCTTTCAATCAGCAAAGCAACGAATCTTTCCATCGAACCAAACGGCGCGCGATGAATAACAACAGGTCTGTGCTTCTGACCGTCAGCACCGGTATAAAGCATATCGAAGTTTACCGGCTGAACGTAATCAACCTGAACAGTTCCAAGCTGCCACTTTCTGTTAAGCGAATCCTTAATAATGAAATCAATCTTTGGACCGTAAAAACTTGCTTCACCTTCAACGATTGTGTACGCAAGTCCCATTCTATCTGCGGCATCTTTTACATCCTTCTCTGCCTGGTCCCATAGCTCATCTGTTCCACCGTATTTGGATTTATTTTCTTTATCTCTGAAAGATAATCTTATATTAAGACTATCAAACCCAACAGTCTTAGCAACAAACTGAGTTAACTCAATCACATTACAAACTTCATCAAGTAACTGGTCTTGTCTGCAAAAAATATGCGAGTCATCCTGTGTAAATCCTCGAACACGCAATAAACCTGCAAGCTCACCTGACTGTTCGTATCTATAAACAGTACCGAACTCAGCAAGTCTCACCGGCAAATCTTTATAACTTCTCGGCTTATGATTATAAACCTGGAAGTGATGCGGGCAGTTCATCGGCTTTAATAAATACTGCTCTTTTTTTCCTGTCTCATCTTCAAACTCCAATGGAGGAAACTGCGACTCTTTATAATATGGATAGTGACCTGATGTTTTATATAATTCAATCTTTCCGATATGCGGAGTATAAACCGGCTCATAACCTCTTTTGAACTGTTCGCTTTTCAAGAAATTTTCAAGCTCCATACGAACGATTGCGCCCTTCGGCAGCCAGATAGGAAGACCGCTTCCCACTGCTTGCGAAATCATAAATAGTTCAAGTTCTTGTCCAAGTTTTCTATGGTCTCTTTTCTTTGCCTCTTCAAGATTGTTTAAGTGCTCATCTAAATCTTTCTGCTTAGGGAAAGAGATACCATAAATTCTCTGAAGCATCTGTCTTTTTTCATCGCCTCTCCAGTAAGAACCTGAAGTGGAAAGAAGTTTAACTGCTTTAACTTTTGCAGTTGATGGAAGGTGCGGACCACGGCATAAATCAGTGAAGCCGCCTTGTTCATATAGCGAAACGTTATCTTCATCTTTGGCAATAGTTTCAAGAATTTCTACTTTGTACGGGTCGTTGCGTTTTGATTTGAAGTATTCAATCGCTTCAAGTCTCGGCATATCAATTCTGTTCGGTTTCAAATCGCGCTTAGCAATTTCAAGCATCTTTGTTTCAATCTTCTTTAAATCTTCTTCTGTAAATTTTTTATCTGAGTCAACATCGTAGTAAAATCCACCCTCTATTGCAGGACCTACACCGAATCTCGCGCCGGGGACTAATTCCTCAATTGCCTGAGCCATTATATGCGAAGTTGTATGCCAGTAAACTTTTTTGCCTTCGTCTGAATCGAACTTGAACAATTTTATTTCAGCATCTTCATTTATCGGAGCGTTAATATCTTTATCAACGCCGTTTACCTGCGCTACTAATATTTCTTCAGCAAGTCTTTTGCTTATGGAGTTTGCAATATCGAATGCAGAAACCCCTTTATCGAATTCCTTAACGTTGCCGTCAGGGAAAGTTATTTTAATTTGGTTGTTATTGTTGTTATCCATATAGTTAAATGATTAATTCGTAAAACGAATTAAACTTCAAATTTAAATTTTAAAATTTTAATTAAAAGAGTACGTGAGATATAACGTGAGGCGTTCGCGTGAAGCGTGAAAATTGAAAAATGGCTATATTTATCTTTACGATGTGAATCATTATTAATTAAACTTATAAAAATTTTAGTGGGCGGTAATGGATTCGAACCAATGACCTCTACGATGTCAACGTAGCGCTCTAACCAACTGAGCTAACCGCCCAAATTTTGCTTAATACATAAAATACCAATTATTGAAAATTTATTCAATTGACTACAATTGCCCTATTCTGCGAAATAGGAGACGATAATGTACGAATACTTGTGAGTTTATCTATTTTAATTTGTAAAAATGATACATTACTGTTTTAAAATAGAATTAATCCGGCCTTATAAATTTCCCGTTAAGAAAATCACGAGAACAATCGCTAGCGAGAAGTATGTTTGAGCGAGCGTAAGCGAAGCGAGTTTACTTCGAGCGCGATTTTCGGAGTGATTTTTAGGAAAATTTATAGGAGCCTTGATTTTTTTGGTTCTTTTTGTATCAGGACAAAAAGAACAATGAAACACAGTTTCATATAACGTAGATACATGCCAGAGAATATTAAGTAGAAAATAAATAAAGCAAATCTAAATATTTTCCCACCACTTCTTCTTCGGTAAATCCTTATTCAGCACCATAACTTCTCCAATCATCGGAGTAGTTATATTCAGCTGTTCATTTTTATTAGCAGCAAATAATCTCTTCATCGGCTCATCCCATGGATGCAAAGCCAAAGCGAATTTTCCCCAATGGACGGGAAGCAGAACTTTTATATTTATATCAAGTGCCGCCTGATGACACTGCTCGGGAGTCATGTGTATATACGGCCATCCCTCTCCATACTGCGCGCATTCAATCATTGCAATATCAAACGGTCCGTGCTGAGCAATAATTTCTTTGAAGTGTTTGCCATAACCCGAATCTCCGCCCAGATACATTTTGTATCCGAAGAATTCGAGAACAAACGAACTCCATATAGATTGATTTCTTTTAAACTGCCTTCCGGAAAAATGTCTCGAGGTTAATGCAGTCAGCTTTATATTTTCAGAAATGATTTTTGAATCGTTCCAGTCAAACTCAGTGATTTTATTTGCGTCAACTCCCCACATTAATAAATGAGGGCTGACACCAAGCGAAGTATAAATATTTTTTACTTTTGAGTGAAGCTTTACAATCGTTTCATAATCGAGATGGTCGTAGTGATCGTGAGTAAGAATTAAAATATCTATATCGGGCATATGTTCAACCTGATAATAATTTGTACCTGCAAATGCTTTACCCCCGATAGGAACGGGTGAAGTTCTTCCGCTGAAAACGGGGTCAACTAAAATGTTTATTCCTCTATAAGAAATTAAATATGAAGAGTGCCCGAACCAAATGATTGCAGGGTAATCGTAATTTAAATTTTTTAAATCTGTTTGAACAGAAGGAAGGGGTTTTGGCGGTTCTGTATCTTTTGGTTTGTTCAGAAATTTCCACAGTGCCCCGAGCATACCGGCATTGGAATTATGTATCATCATCGGAGTAACTTCAAGATTTCTGAACGCTCCGCCTTTATAATTAGGTGATGAAGAATATTTTCCTTCTTCCGGAATTGCTCCGAACACTTTCGATTTTAAAAACAAAAGAACAGATACAACTAAAATTATTATTACGCTTAAAACTATAATCCAGGTCACTAATATTTAATATTTTGCTTTAATTAATTTTTCAAATTCTTTAGTCATTTTTATTCCGCGTCTGCCCATTACAGTCTCGGCAGTTTTTAATGCATCGAGTATTTTATACTTCGCTGCTTTTTTGCCGGTAATGCACCATGCGAACGAATCAATAAATTTTTCAGGAAATCCGCCGCCTACAATATTTGAAAACGCACCGAAAATACTTCCTGTATTCAGCATAGTGTTAATTCCGATTTTCGTATGGTCGCCTACAATGCTTCCAAGGAATTGTAAATCCGTTTCGTACTCTTTTTTGAAGAGCTTCGCTCTTACTTTTGAATAATTATTTTTCAGATTACTTGTTACAGTGTCCGCACCTAAGTTAACGAACTCAGAGAAATAAGAATTCCCTACGAAGCCATCATGCTGTTTATTTACTCTTGCATGGAAAATACATCCCGAAATTTCTCCAGATACTCTCGAGCCTTCACCGATTGAAACGGGTCCGTAAATCTTGCTGCCTGCTTTCACGACTGCACTTTTACCTATGAAACACGGTCCTTTTATATAGGAGAATGGTTCAATCACTGCATGCTCAGAAACATATATTTTCCCCTGTGAGTCATCAAGAATTACTATCGGAGCGACCTTTGCTTTCGGATGAGTTAATGTGTTTGAATCTTTGCAAAGGAAATGTAACTCTCTTTTCAGTTCACCCTCTAAAAATCTCATTGTATCCCATGAGTACTCAATTATCTTAACACCTTTCTCTTTATACTCACTGACTTTCACTTTCGGCTTTTTAAAATCTAACAATGATAACGGCGTACCTTTAGTAATTTTAACAGAAATCTTTTTTACATTCGGTCCTGATACAGTTGCATACAATACAGTTTTATTTTTATCAATTAAAACAACATCGGTCTTTGACTTAGGCAGATTCTCAAAAAAATCTTTTGAATAAATTACTTTTGAATTAAGAAATACATAAGACTTCTTCACATCCACTTTATTGATGCTTGCCTCGGGATATTTCATAGTAACATATTCCTGCAATGTTTTGCGGACATGTAAAGTTACTAGCGAGCCCTCGGGAACGCGTCTAAGATGCTTAGCAAGAAGATTCGATACGCCGCACTTTATTTCAAAGTTCGGTCGGAGAATATTTAACGGGAAAAGATTTTTGTAATTCCCGTCTTCAAAAAGTATAATATTCATAGTGATTTATTTACTGGCTAAAATAAAAAAAGCCAATGTTGAGATAACATTGGCTTTTATTTTATGATAATATAAAACTTATAAAAAATTTATGGTTCCGGAGTAACTTCAACTTTCTTTTTGCCGAATTTTCTATTGTACTTCTCAACTCTACCTGCTGTATCAATAATTTTTTGTGTACCAGTAAAATATGGATGGCACAATGAGCAAATTTCCACTTTTATTTCCGGGACAGTTGAGCGTGTTGTAAAAATAGTACCTCTGTTCTCTCCGCAATTGCAGATAACATCTGTTTTATAATATTTCGGGTGAAAGCTCTTTTTCATATTTTCTTTATTTTTAATTAACTTACAATTTAGTAATTATTAGGAAAAATTTCAAGGGGAAGGTGTATACACAACTGTTATATCAGCCCCTTAGCCTTTAAAATCATGTCGATTATCTCCCTTACACATCCCTGTCCACCGTCTTTTTTGCAAACATAGTCAACATTCTTTTTCACATCATCCATTGCATTATTCGGTGCAGCCGAAAATCCCACGACCTTCAATAATCCAATATCGAACTCATCGTCACCGATATATGCAAAGTTTTCATCTTTTAAATTGTATTTTTCTTTTAGCTCGGCATATGGAATTGTCTTATCATCTATGTTCTCATACAAGTGGTCAATTTTTAAACGCTCCACTCTTCTTTGATTTACAAGCGAGCTCATTCCGCTAATAACTCCGAATTTTATCCCTAATTTTTTTGCCCGTACAATTCCATAGCCATCGTGCGTGTGAAATATTTTTAAATCTTCCCCCGAGCTAAGATATACAATATGCCCTGTGGTAAGGCAGCCGTCAAGGTCCATTAATATAACTTCTATTTTAGAAAGCGATTCGTTAGAGAAAGGTTTTGGCATTTAGTGTGAAATTTAAGGTTAATTATTTTTTTCGGTGCTGGACGGACATGATTGATTAAATGCGCATTCGGGACAGTTTGGTTTTCTTGCGTGACAAACGACTCTGCCGTGCTCACCGATTCTCATAGAAAATTGCCATTGGTCTTTCGGTGGAATTAATTCTTTAAGTTCAAATTCTATTTTAGTCGGGTCTTCATTTTTTACAATTCCTAATCTCTGAGATACTCTTTTTAAATGCGTATCAACAATTATTACGTCATGAACGCCGCATGTATTTCCAAGAACAACACTCGCTGATTTTCTTCCCACACCTGAAAGCTCAGTTAATTCGCCCATGTCACAGGGGACTTTTCCGTTGTGTTTCTCTACAAGAGTTTCACAAATTGAAAGCACTGACTTTGCTTTATTGTTATAAAAATTGATTGACTTAATTTCCTGACGGAAATTTTCAAGTCCGTCTTTAATTATATCCTGTGGCTTTTTATACTTAGTTTTGTACAACGGGACCATCGTAGCGTTTACTCTTATATCTGTGCATTGGGCAGCAAGGACTGTGGATATCAATAATTCAAAACTATTCTTGAAATCAATATGGCACTTTGCCCCGGGATACATCTCTGCAAGTTTTTTATTTACGAACAGCGCATATTTTTTAACATCATTTTTTTCATCCATAATTATTTTATAAAATAATTCAACATCTTATAAATAAGTTTTGCAGTCATGAAATCAGGATATGTAAAATCTTTTCTCGGAGCGAGCTCAACAACATCAAATCCCACCACATTTTTTGTTTCACCAAGACGTTTCAATAAATTCATTGTCTCTGCCCAGTATAAACCATTAGGTTCAGGAGTTCCCGTCGATGGCATTATTGAAGGATCAAAATAATCCACGTCAAAAGTTATGTAAACGTTATCGCTTAAGGTTGAAAGTACCATGTTCTGCCAGTCAACACCATATCTTCCGTTACGAATTTCATAAGCGTAGAAAGTTTTAATATCTTTTTCTTTAATGTATGAATACTCTTCAATGCTCTGCGCTCGGATACCAACCTGTGTAATATTTGTAGTGAACTCAGATACTCTCTTCGCAAAACATGCGTGAGAAAATTTTGTTCCTTCGTATTCTTCTCTTAAATCCGAGTGTGCATCAAAGTGCAACACAGTCATATCGGGATATTTATCAAAGTGTGCTTTTATTGGGGCAGTTGAGATTGTATGCTCGCCGCCAAGCGTTACAACAAATTTATCATCTTCTAATAATTGAGTAACATGCTTCTGAATATATTCAAGCGCAGCGCTTCCTCTTTTATCAGTCATATCCAATTGCTTCACTGAGCAGATACCTTTCTCATAGCAAAGCTCACGGTTCAATTCTTCATCAAAGAACTCAACATAATGCGAAGCTTTTAAAATTGCCATAGGACCTCTTGCA
>JBBRQV010000121.1:0-9820 GCA_038225955.1 Ignavibacteria bacterium
ATCTTTATACATGCTTATAATTATAATATTTTTTATCTCTCATTGGTATCTATCTTTATTCTCACAATCGTTTTTACAGCATAGATATGCTTCGCACGGAGCATTTACTATGAACAGATTCTGGGAAAGATTTTTTTATCTTTTTGCCTATGTAACACAAGGCTCTTCTTATTTGAGTCCGCGTGCTTACGCTGTTATGCACAGAATGCATCACGCCTATGCAGATACACCGAAGGACCCGCACTCACCAAAGAATAGTCCCAACTTTTTTAAAATGATGTGGAATACAAAACTGATTTACGCAGACATCATGGATTATAAGTTTGATGTAGAAGAGCGCTTTACAAAAAATCTTCCTCAATGGCATAGCCTTGATATCTGGGGGCAGACGTTAACGAACAGGTTAATGTTCTTCTTTTTGTATACAAGTGTGTACGTTTTATTTGCTCCATATTGGTGGTTGTATTTTTTAATTCCAATCCATGTATTCATGGGACCGGTTCACGGAGCTATTGTAAACTGGTGCGCGCATAAGTACGGCCATAGAAATTTTGAGGTGAACAATACTTCCAGAAATTTTATGCCTGTGGATTTCTTAATGCTCGGAGAAGATTATCATAACAATCATCATAAATTCCCTTCAAGCGCAAACTTTGGAGTGAAGTGGTACGAAATAGACCCGTTGTATTACATAATGCTCGGCTTAGAATTTCTCCGCATCATCAAGATAAAGAATAAAGGCAAGCGCGTTGCAAGTGAATATTAATTTTTTATTTCTATCAAATGTCAAAACAATTGTTTCGGCATTTACTACGCTCCCAGAGTGGGGTTTGGGAGCGTTATTTTTTTATAGAGTTTGAATAATCTTTCTTGTAAGAAGTTATCTTCCCTATGGATAACTTTTTTGTCATTAAACACCTGCCTAAAAACAATCCTAATCCAATAGATGTAGTTCCTATTTCATTCCTTTGTCTAATTGTACATTCATAATATTTTACTTAGATTTATATGGATAAATTAATTTACCCATATAAAAATAGGAAAATTAATGCATAATATTCATCGAAGGAAATTTAATTTTGTAAATTTAAAAATGAAACAATGAAAACAATTAAGTTAACATTTTTGCTTGCTGTATTATTTATGCTTAACATTAATATCCAGGCGCAGGAAAAAGCAAACGGGAATGGCAGTCCCGTTAAATCAGCTGTTACTAATAATGCTGCGTATTTATCCCAATCAACTCCTGGTGAAATGAAGCCGGGACAGACATACAATGTTTCTGTAACAATGAAAAACTCCGGCAATACTGAATGGAAAAAAGGAAGCTATGCGCTGAAACTAACAAACGTAGTTGAGTCGATAGCAAATGTATGGAACGTAAGCAGTGTAGATGTGAATGCAAGCGTGGTAGCAGGAGAGCAAGTTGTATTTAATTTCTCATTAACTGCTCCTATGGCAGAGGGAAGTTATAATATGCAATGGCAGATGGCAGAAGGAAATGCATTTTTTGGTGAGCCGACTATTAGCGTACCGATTAAAGTTACAGGTCCTACTGTTGTTCCTATAAATAAAAACTTAAGTGAAAATAATTCAGCTTTTGTATATCAAAGTGTAGCAACTGAAATGGATACAAAACAGACTTATGATGTAAAAGTAATAATGAAAAATACAGGAAGCTCAGCATGGAAACCGGGTGAATACAAATTAAATGTTTCAACAAAAGGCGGAGATAATACTACAGGAATATGGCAGGTTGCAAATGTAGAGTTATCGAGTGATGTTTATTCAGAATCCGAAGTTACATTTACGTTTAAAGTCACTGCCCCTGAAATGGACGGCACATATAATTTTCAATGCCAGATAATGAAATCAGGTATGGTATTCGGTGAGCCTTCAACAAATGTTATAGTTAAAGTTAATTAATGAATGCATCTATTAAGTAAGTTTTGTGATTAAGATAATATTTTAAACAAACTAAAACTAAAATGAATATAGATATCGAAACAAATAGTAATGTTGAAAATAAGCAAATTATTTCAGGAATAAATGATATTAAAGAAGAAGCTGAGATAGAAAAAGAAAAAGGGAAGAATCATTTCCCGGAATATAAAACTTTCCCACCGGGAGATGATGTTTATAATCAGCATATTGACCCGCAGGATATTATTAATAGTAAAGTAACAGATGAAAAACCTACTGAAATAAACGAAAAACAATAAGAGAAATGAATAATCTGGAAGGTAAAGTTGCAATTGTTACGGGGGCAGGTTCGGGAATAGGAAAAGCAGTCGCAATGCTTTATGCAAGCGAAGGCGCAAAAGTAGTTGTCTCAGATATTGATACAGCAAGCGGACAGGAAACAATGCGGGAAATCCAATCACTCCGCGGCGAAGCAATTTTTGTAAAGGCAGATACTTCAAAACCAAAAGACCATAAAGCTCTTGTAGATAAAACAGTGAAAGTTTATGGGAGATTAGATATAAGCTTTAATAACGCAGGTATCCTTGGGCAAATGCTTCCTGCGGGAGAATATACAATAGATGGATGGGATAAGATAATCAGCATTAATCTTTCAGGAGTATTTTATGGTATGCATTATCAGATTCCGGCAATGCTTGCAAACGGCGGCGGATGTATTGTCAATACTGCATCTATATTAGGCTCAGTAGGTACAAAAAATTTAGCAGGGTATGTTGCAGCAAAGCATGGAGTTGTTGGGCTTACCAGAACGGCAGCGCTTGATTATGCTACAAAAAAAATCAGAATTAATTGTGTAGGTCCGGGATATATAAAAACACCTTTGCTTACGAAAGTCTTAGATAAGGCTGCTATGAAGGCATTAGAAAAATTACATCCTATAGACAGATTAGGAACATCTGAAGAAGTTGCAGAATTGGTTCTTTGGCTTAGCTCTTCAAAGGCTTCGTTCGTTACCGGCTCTTATTATACTGTTGACGGCGGATACACAGCTCAATAATTTCAAAGCATTTAATAAAAGAAATTTTAAAGTAAGGATAAAAATGTTTAAAAATAATTTGGTAAAAACTGTGCTGTTCTTTGCATTGTTCATAATGTTTTCTTCATGTTCGAAGACAAACAATGAGACAAGCAAAAATGCCGATAATCAGGGTACAGAAAAAATCAGCAGTACAAACTTTAATGAATCTGATGAAGATTTGTTTACCATAGATTATAAAGAATTTTATGACCAGTTAGCCCCTCACGGTCAATGGATTGAAGTAACTGGTGATGACGTAGGTATTAATGTAAAACGCACCGCCTCGATTGAAAGTGAACCAAAGAGAATTTCTTTTGCAGATTATTTTGGTGTTAGCAATGTAGAAGCAGCAGATATAAATATGAATTCATTTTTTGTATGGCAGCCGGCACCTGATTTGAATCTTGGCTTGACAACGGGAACAGCAGGGACAGGATTAACAACTCCCGGTACACCTGCAGTTGGCATTACAACAGGATCAGGACTCGTAGCAGTCGCCCCCGCAACATCTTATGTACCATATACAAACGGGCAATGGGTGAATACAGATGCAGGTTGGAATTTCAAAGCGCCAACCGATTACGAAGAAACAACTTCGCACTACGGAAGATGGAACTACTCGCCTTCATTAGGATGGACCTGGATGCCGGGAAGAGTATGGTCACCGGCATGGGTTGACTGGAAAGAAGATGATAATAACATTGCATGGGCACCATTGCCGCCATCAACATACATCGTGAATAATAATATTATTAATCCTGTAATTTCTGATGACAATTATATCATTGTTGAAAAGAAAAATTTTGTACAGCCGGAAGTTTATAAATACATGTACAAAGAAAATAGAAACATAATAATGATTAAGGAAATGCGTAGAAGAGAAGGCGTTATAGTAAGGAATAATGTTGTTTACAATATGGGACCTGATATAACTTTGATAAGGCAGGTAACAAATCTCCCTCTTGAACCTGTTAAAATACAATGGGTAACAAACAGGGGAGATGTGAAAATCAACTCCGCAGGGTATACGGTTTATAATCCTGAGTTTATAAAATTTGAGGATAAGCCAAGCGAAAAATCCAATGAAAGAATATACTTCAGCAAGCCTGAGAAGTTTTCAGGTTTCAAAGAAACTAAGTCTAAAAAAGAAGAAGTAAAAAATGAAGAGAAGCAGAATAAGAATGAATCCAAGCAGGAAGAAAAAGGATACAATAAAGAAGAGAAGAAAAAACTATCGGACGATAGTGATATGAGAACAGGAAAGACTAAGGACGGAAACAAAGAAGAAGGCAAAAGAAATAATCCTAATAAAGAAAAACCTGCTATAGAAAAAGTAAAAGAAGAAAAGCACGATAAGGAGAAACCGAACAAAGAAAAAGACGACGGAAAAGATAAAGACAAAGGTCACGATAAAGAAAAAAAGAATGATGACAATGGCAAAGATAAAGATAAAGGCGACGGAAAAGGAAAGAACAAATAGGCACTGAGAAATCGATCTTTTGTCCGTCATTATAATTAATATATTATTTAAATTTTCCCTTATGGATAGCTCCTGCATTGCCTTTTCAATGCAGGAGTTTTTTTGTTATATCGAGTTTTACCAACAATTTCCATCCTAATTTAATAAAATACAGCCCAAATTTAAAGATTTGCAAACTCAATTTATATTTGTTCTCCAACAATTTAAAGTATTTTTCTCTGCAGATACATTCGATTTAATATATTTTTAGGTTTAATAAATTTAACCCTGAATTTTATGAAAACTATTATACTAATTTTATTTGGGCTCTTTTTTATAAGTCCTCTTTATTCTCAACAAAGCATAGTGTATGATTTTAAAACAGGAGAAATCTTTCAAAATGGTCACACTATTGATGGTGCGATTAATTTAGAGGCTGATATTCCTGTTACTATAAAAGTTCAAAATATTAATACAACGTTGTACAACGTCACTTACAAAGATTTCAGTGATGTGAGTCTTTTTCAGGATAAAAAAAGTATTTTCGCTAATAGTATTCTTGAAGGGAAACTTGATTTATCAAAACTAAAAGAAGATCAAAGCGTTGAACAAACTGCAGCAGTAAACACCCAAAAGGAAAAAGCAAAAGATAATGCAAACAACGTTTTTGGTTTCGATGATACAATATCCGATACAATAGGAAATTTTGCAGAAAGTAATACAACTAAAATTATCGATGAGTTTAAAACAAAAAAAGAAAAGTTGATAAAAACTCTAGAAGATTTGAATCAAATACTTTCTTTAACCGATGAATTGGGAAATATTTTAAAATCAGAAAATACTTCCTTGAAAGAAGCTCTTGACCGAAAGCAAAAACTGATTTACTTTGTTTTCAAAGATAAAAACTTAGATAATAGTGATATTTTATACAATAAAGGATTAGGTTACATTACGGAAGCGGATAAATATTTTATTGATTTGGAGGATATGTATACTCAAAATCAGGAAATTTTAAAAATCTTCTATTCAAATGTAAAAAAAACTAAGGATGATTTTGATAAAAATGAAAATTCAAAAAAATTAACTGCTATGTCAAATGTATTTAATCAGTTTAATGAAGGGACATTTTATTCTGAATATAAATTTATTCCTGAGGGTGATATTGTAAAGCTAAATATTAATTTTGATATTGTAAGCGGCAAGACGGCTTCATCAAAATCTCCTGTCCCTTTCAAATTTAATACAACCGGAAAATTTTCTCTAAATTTCAGTTCAGGCTTATTTGTTACTAACTTGAGAAATGATGAATTTACTACTAAATCTGACAGCAGTTATGGACAAATAATTACTTCGACAGATACTACATTAGGATATACTAAGGGATATAAAATTATTCAAAAAGATATAGGAGATTATGGATTTGGCGCGAATATTCTATTGAACGTTTACTATAAATGTAGTTCAAAATTTAACTTTGGATTTTGTTTTGGCACCGGTATTTTACTTAATGAGACGGATAATCTGAAATATTTGATAGGTGGAAGTTTAATTTTTGGCTCAGAGAAAAGACTGGTATTAAATGGAGGATATTCATTCGGTTCAAAGAAAACATTATCGCCAAAGTTAAATGAAGAAGCACTCTATTTAACAAATCCCGCAATCGAAACTGATACTAAAACTTCGTCAGGTTATTTCTTTGGGTTATCGTATAATCTTTAACATGATTAAATTGTAAAGTTCTTAAAAAAGGGAAATAGTACTTTCTATTTCCCTTTTTTTTAACTTCAAATAAGACTAATTTAGTCTAATATAAACTGTATGGTAAAACTTTCGAAAAAAATGGAATATGCCTTGATGGCTTTGAAGCACTTTGCTGCTGCAAACGATAGCATCGTTACGGCTAAAGAGATATCGGAAAAGTATAAAATACCATACGAACTTCTATCGAAAATTCTGCAGAAGCTGAAGAAGGATAATGTTCTTACTTCAATTCAGGGAACTAAAGGTGGATACCGGTTAAACAAAAAACCAGAGGAAATAGATTTACACTTTTTAGTACAATCAATTGATGGCGATATAGGGATGACTGAATGCCAATGCTCAGAAAACAAGGGTGGCAAATGTACACATAATGATGACTGCTCTATTAAAGAACCGGTATCACAGATGCAGAAAGAGATAGAAGAGCTTTTCAGAAAAAAGACAATTTTAGATTTCGTATAAAATTTTTATATAATAACCCAAGGAGAATAATTTAATGAATTTCCCGATTTACATGGATCACAATGCTACTACACCGATGGACCCGCGAGTCCTGGAAGCAATGATGCCATACTTTACCAATGTTTACGGAAACGCTGCCAGCAGAAGCCATCAGTACGGATGGGAAGCAGAAGAAGCTGTTGAAAAAGCAAGACAACAAATCGCAGATTTAATCGGCGCAACTACAAAAGAAATAGTTTTCACAAGCGGCGCAACTGAATCTGATAACCTTGCAATTATGGGCATTGCAGAAATGTATGCTTCAAAAGGAAATCACATAATTACTCTTCCTACGGAACACAAAGCAATTATAGATACCTGCAAATATCTTGAGAGACACGGAAAAGAAGTTACATACTTAAGTGTTGATGAGTTCGGAATGGTTGATCTTGATGCTTTAAGAAATGCAATTAAAGATACAACAATACTTGTAACTATAATGATGGCTAACAACGAGATTGGAACGATTCAGCCTGTTGCTGAGATCGGAAAAATCTGCCGTGAGAAAGGTGTTATCTTCCATACTGATGCAACACAGGGTGTCGGGAAAATTCCTGTTGATGTAAATGCAATGAACATCGATTTAATGAGCTTCACTGCTCATAAAATGTACGGACCGAAAGGGGTCGGCGCATTATACGTAAGAAAGAAAAGCCCAAGAGTGAAACTCTCCGAGCAGATGCACGGCGGCGGACATGAAAGAGGAATGAGAAGTGGAACATTAAACGTTCCGGGAATCGTCGGCTTCGGAAAAGCTTGCGAAATTTCCAAGAACGAAATGGCAGAAGAATCGAAGAGATTAATTTATTTGAGAGATAAAATGATTAACACATTTTTATCGAGAGTAAAATACAGCTACCTAAACGGACATCCTACAGAAAGACTTCCGCACAATGTAAACGTAAGTTTCGAATACGTTGAAGGCGAAGGCTTAATGATGGGCATTAAAGATTTAGCAGTATCATCAGGAAGCGCCTGCACATCGGCAACTCTTGAACCATCTTATGTGTTAAAAGCATTAGGAAGAGGCGATGAGCTTGCTCACTCCTCTATAAGATACGGCTTAGGCAGATTTACAACTGAAGAGGAAGTAGATTTTGCAATCGAGCAGACAATTGATTCTGTCAATCACTTAAGAGAGCTTTCACCGTTATGGGAAATGTTCAATGAAGGAATTGATTTGAAATCAGTTCAATGGGCAGCACATTAATATTTACAATTAAAATAAATAATTTAAAACAATAGTAATTCTAAATTAGGAGATATACAAAATGGCTTATTCAGATAAAGTAGTTGACCATTACAGCAATCCAAGAAACGTAGGAAGCTTTGATAAGAACGACCCTTCAGTAGGTACCGGTTTAGTCGGCGCTCCTGAGTGCGGTGACGTTATGAAGCTTCAGATTAAAGTTAACGAGGCAGGTATTGTTGAAGATGCAAAATTTAAAACATACGGATGCGGAAGCGCAATTGCTTCATCATCACTTGCAACCGAATGGCTTAAAGGCAAAACACTTGACGAAGCTTACAATATCAAGAACACTGAGATTGTTGCAGAGTTAAATCTTCCGCCTGTAAAAATTCACTGTTCAGTATTGGCAGAAGATGCTATTAAAATGGCAATCGAAGATTACAAAAAGAAAAAAGATGTGCCTGCTGAAAAAGAAGCAGCTACAGTTTAATTATTAAACATTAAAAAATTAAAAGTAAAATTAATTTTTAACTATGGCAGAAACGATAGAAGTAAAGCCTGAATTTATTCCCGGCGTAACGGATGATATAAACATAACAGAAAAAGCAATAGCTGAAGTAAAAAAAATTATGGAAGAGAACACCATTCCCGGTGATTACGGCTTGCGAGTCGGGATTAAAGGCGGCGGATGTTCCGGTCTTACATATACATTAGGTTTCGATGCTGAAGAAAGACCCGGCGACTATATAATAGAGAAAGATGGCGTGAAAGTTTATATAGATATGAAAAGTAATTTATACTTATCAGGGACTGAATTGGATTTTACCGACGGTTTGAACGGCAGAGGATTTGTTTTTAATAATCCAAATGCGAAAAAGACCTGCGGATGCGGAAGCTCCTTCGGTGTATAAATTTTATATTCAATAATTTTTTAAATATATATTTTTTATAACAGACCTGACGAGTCCGCAGTGTGGATTGTCAGGTCTTATATTTTATAAACGATTTCACTAGTCCTTTGCCCCTCCTTATTAAGGAGGGGGTTGGGGGTGGTTAACAATTTTCAATGACCAATTACTTTGAAGTTTTAGGAATACCGAAGAAGCTGACTATTGATACTGTTGAGCTTGAAAAAATTTTTCACGATTTGAGCAAAAAAAATCATCCGGATTTTTTTCATAACGAAGGTGAAGAAAAATATTTAGAGGCTCTTGAAATTTCATCTCAGATAAATCAGGGTTACAAAACTCTCAAAGATCCGTTAACTCGTGTAAATTATATATTGGCATTAGATGCTCCGCAGTTATTAGCCGAGAAAGATAATTCAGTCGCTCCCGATTTACTTATGAAAGTAATGGAAATCCAGGAAACTATTGAAAGCTATCATGATGCGCCTGATGACGGAAAAGAATCTATTGTAAATGAGCTTTCGGATATAAAAAATGATTTGAATGTCGATTTACATTCCGCTCTTGAAGATATACAAAAGGAATTCAAAAAATATGATGATGCTTCAGAGAAAAATGAGGATACTATTGAACCGTTAATGAGAATGAAAACACTGCTTCACAAAAGAAATTATATTAATACATTAATACATACAATCGATGCTGAAGTTTTCGGCGGAGAGAAAATAAAACATTAATTTTTACAAGGATAAACAAACACGTGCTTCAGATAGAAATACCAAAAAATTTAAAGAAGAAAGATGTAATTGTCGGAATTGATTTAGGCACGACTAACTCACTAATTGCATACGTTGATAAAGGCACTCCGAAAATTATTGCAAACTTCACTTTTAGTTTTTTTAAGTACTAATGTGGCAGACTCGTCGTTTTTTTATTAAATTGAAAATTTCTTCTCGAGACAAGAGCTTTGTAGTCAATACAAGTGTATATGATCAATA
>JBBRQV010000122.1:0-9814 GCA_038225955.1 Ignavibacteria bacterium
CTATTATAACTCTTAACCTTGTTTTTGTGATTTCACTATTTGTTTGGACACTAATTTTTATGATAAGAAATACTGGTGATCTATAAAGGTAAATGAAAACAATTGAATGATATTTTCTTGTAATTAATTCACCATATGAATAAAAGTTTTCTTCAGATGAATCCTCTAACTACAGAAAATTTACATTAAACTTTCTATAATATTTCTTTCTTGAACAAAAAGACAGCATATTTCCCTGCTCTTACAGGCGTGCGCGCTATTGCTGCACTAATGGTTTACGCAACGCACGTAAATCCCATCTCTAAAAATCTGCCTGCTCTCTGGGGATTTTTCAACGAGCTGTACGTAGGTGTCTCTCTATTCTTTGTTCTAAGCGGTCTGCTTATCGGGCTTCGATACTCGGGTGAAACCGTGAGCCTGAAAAAATATTTTATATACAGAGCAGCAAGAATTTATCCCATGTGGTTCATACTTACTCTAATAACTTTTATTTTCGGAGTTAAGTACGGCGAGGACTGGCTTGGACTTTTAATTTTAAATCTCACTTTTCTTAAAGGCTTCAGCGAAACTATTAAATTTTCCGGGATTGATCAGGGTTGGTCTTTAACAGTCGAGGAATGCTTTTATTTTGCCGCGCCTTTTCTTATTACCCTGCTCTCATGGCTGCTGCTCTCTAAGAAAAAATATTTTATTTTTGTTTTGCCGGCAGCTTTTCTTGCAATAGGTTTTGCCATTAGTTATATCTGCAATCTTCTGCACATCGAGGCGTTTCAAAATTTTAATTTTGTTTTTGTATATACAATTTTCGGCAGGTCGTGGGAGTTTCTATGGGGATTGCTGCTTGCTCTGCTATATAAAAAGCACTCCGAAAAAATTTATACTTACTATAATAATTTTCTCGGTATCAACTGGCTATTATTTCTCAGCATGGCTGCTGTTATTTATTGTATGTATCTTGTCAGAATTCCCGGGCTTCTTGAAGATAATTCTATACAGGGAATACTTCTTAGCAATTTTATTCTGCCTATTTTTACAGGAGCGTTTTATATCGGGTTGATGGTGAAGAAAGATTTTTTTGTGAACGTTTTATCAAGTCCTATAGCAGTCATCGGCGGCAAGGCATCGTATATTTTTTATCTGATACACATAGGAGTAATTCGTAATTTTTTATCCTATTGCATCGATGGCTTCATTCCCGATAATTTCTGGCGCTTTGCCGTAAAAAATATTTCACTGTTTGTGATTTCAATTGGAATGTATTACCTGCTTGAAGAGCCTTTGAATAAAGCCGTGAAAAAATTATTCAGAGTGTAGGAAATTTGAAACGCTGATTTTGCTGAGTTGATGTTTTAGTAAGCACTGAGATTTCCATACTCTTCGAAATTATAAAATGTGATGAAACTTCATTAATTCCCGACCTTATCGCTATTGTTTGACGTTTATGTCTTATTTTGCAAAAATTATGTTGGATTATAGCTGGAAAAATGCATGTTAATTTGGTATGAAGTATGTATATGACAATAGCAGAGAGTAAATAAAAAATAACCTTATGAACAAACCTCCTAAAAGTTTACATAAAGTATCGGTAAGGATTAATCCCGATACAAATGATGAAAGCTTACAAAAATTGCTTCAAATTACCAAGGAAGATTTAAAACATCTTAGCATTCCTGATGTAGCAGAGAATCAAACTGATAAAAGAACTAATGAGACGAAGACAATAAATTAATTTTTTTTACTGTAATGAATACTGTTCTCATATTGGGAACAGTATTTTTTTTTGTTCAAAAAATTGTTTCGAGATAGCGATAGCACCTTAAAAAGGTAACCCCGGCTAAGTACCTTATTTGAAAAAATAAAAACCTTAGATGGACACACAAACAAATCTAAAATACATGAAGCGCAGCGGCGGTAAATCCGCAAGACACCTGCCTTTATTAATTATTTTATTTGTACTCGCAGTTCTTATCGTATTAGCTGCAAGTTCAAGAGGATAAATTAAGAGAGATTCATGTAAAAAATGCCGCTCCCCCTATGGAAGCGGCATTTTTATTTTACACAAAATATAATTGCCTGTACTGCAATTTTTGTTTCTGCAGGTCCTTTTACCTGAATTGTATCTGCGCCTGCCTCTTTCGCCGGATAATCATTTCCTCCGGGAAAAACAGCATCACCTATAAAAATCATTTCACTTATTTCAATGCCAAGAATCTCATGCAGTTTTTTTATGCCATAGGCTTTATCTATACCGGGCTTGGTAATATCTATCGATGTCATTCCACCCAGACGAATAGAGAAATCGGGAATAAGCTTATCAAGTTTTTCTTTTATTTTTTTCCGTTTGGAGAAATCAGGGTCCCAGTTTTGCTTCTCGCTGTTTGGCGCTTGCTGCCCCAGTGCAGAAAAAGTTATCTGGCTTCCTCTGTCTTCAACCTGCTCGCCCCATGTCTTTGTAACTTTAAATTCATCAAGGTTAATAATCTGATTGAAGGAGGAAATTATTTTTTCTTTTTCTTCGGGAGTAAAATCTTCGGAGTAAATTTTCTTCCAGCCGGATTCGTATTTATAGAACTTTGTTCCGCATGTTGGCAGGATTGATAAATTTTCGAAGTGTTTTTCTGCAGATAGATTTGTAAGAAGCTGCTTTTGGAACTGCGGCCAGTCCCCTCCTGAAATTACTGCAACTTTAGTAACGCTTAATAATTCGTTAATGAGCTTACTCATTTCTTCATCAAGTGATGACTTGCTCTCTGCAAGGGTACCATCAAGATCGAATACAATTAGTTTTTTCAAATATTATATTTCTGATTTATTTTAAAATACAAGTTATCGGAAATGATTGTTAAAGAAAATGTACCAAAAAAATTTTACAGGATTTAATCGGGTTTAAAAATCTTTCAATTCCTCGTTGCGAAACCTCTGTTTCGAAACGTTCAACGCGCAGAAAAAGAACTTGTGAGTAATGGTTATTAGAATAAAGCGATTAATGCATCTGACATTTTTAACAAGGTGAAATATAAATCCGCTTTCTGTTCAAGCAGGAAGAGGGATTTTTTTGTAGATATTGAACCACATGCAAGGTTTCGTTTTACAATTTCAAAACGAAAACTTGGGAAGTAAAGTATTGAATTTTCAAAGCAATTTTTTGGTAAATGGTTTGAGGTTTTGACGATAAATTATTGATTAAACAATTATAAAAAGCACTTGAAAATCTTGAAATTTTTGATTAATTATAAACTTATTTTCCAAAATTACATTTCAGCGAAACCTTCAATTTAAAAGTTGCAATTATAAACAAAAAACCCATGGACTATATAATAATCCGCGGGTCTTTTCTCTTTGTGTAAAACGGAAATCTATTACTGGTTTGCTCGGGCAATAATCTGTGATCCCTCAGCAATTGATTTCAATATATCCTTTGTACAGGCGTCCAAATTATATCTTGCGATTACCTGTTTATTCACCGGGTCCATAATAATAATTCCTTCTTCTCCCTTATAAATATAAGAGGTATTATAAACACTTAACCAGTCAAATTCACCTTTCGTATTGGCAGTAATATCATCGTTAGAAACGTTATATGAAACGAAAATTATCTTAGAGTTTCCGGAGTATTTATCAATGATTTCTTTATGAAGCCTGTCGTAATTTTCTGTATACAATTCACTCTCATTGGAGTATTGCATTATCACGTATAAATTCGGATTTGTTTGGGCAAATAAAACACTCTGTGAAACCATGAAAGAAAAGATTAAAGCTAAATTGAATAATTTTACAGTTTTCATATTTGTGCCATTTAGATTTACTGTCAACTGATTAGATACCAATCTTTATGCCAAAGAAATCTTATGAATTCAATCAGTTTTATGAAATATTTTAATCTTCTTTTGCCAATACTGTCGGATTGACAATCACCTGTCAAAAACAAAAACCCATAGACTACCTCAATTAGTCTATGGGTTCTCTCTGTGTAAAAGAATCAATTAAATTCAAACGGAGGGATGTTTAAAATAATTGATTTTAAAATTTATTTTACTGTCTTTGCATTTGTCTTCATTGGATCGACTTCATTAATGTAATTAACTAAATCAGTCGTGCTTTGGTCTATATCAACCATTTTTACAATTTGATTTGTGCTTGGATTTATGAGCAATACTCTCCCCGGACGTTTATTTGCATTAACCAGTTCAGTCAGCCCGTATTTATCAATATCAGCTTTTGTATTTTCTATAGTCTTATCATTTGTAATATCATAATTCATAAAAACAATTGATGGTCTGCCCGAGTAATACCCTACAATTTCTTTATTCCATCTGTCGTAATTATCTTCGCACATTGTACACATATCTGAGCGCTGCACAACTACATACAAACTGTGTTCATTTTGCATAGGAGAAGGAGGTGTTTCTGCATTTTGAGCAAATGAATTAGCATTCATCACGAGCAAAGAAAATATCCCAACCATCAAAGTTAAAATTGTTTGTTTAAGTTTTTTCATTTTATATAATTTTAATTTGTAAAATTTTTATTCATTAATAACTGAGAACTATAAATGTATTTTACAATCACTATGCCAAACAAAAATTAGAATATTAAAGGTATTTTGAGTTTTAGTCAGGACAAAAAGACAAACATGTCAAAACTGACATACATAAGACAAAAAAAAAGCCGCTTGAAAGCGGCTCTGAAAACTTTATACTTTACTTACGATTTTTAAAACGTACTACTTTGCTAAAATCATTTTTTTTATATCAGAAGAATACTGTGTTTCAAGTTTATAGAAATAAATTCCCGTTGAGAGTTCGGGATAATTTAGAGCGTTAAACTCCACTGTGTAATTTCCCACTGACTGCTGCTCGTCAACAAGCTTAGCAACTAACTGACCTGTTAAAGTGAAAATACTCAGCTTAACATTTGAAACTGATTTTAACTCGTAAGTAATTAATGTTGAAGGATTAAAAGGATTTGGTGTATTCTGATGAAGCTTGAAATCAGCAATATCGCTGATGCCAAGTTTTAACTCTTCGTTTGATATAAGCGTGCCGCTCGCATCCGCTAACGTTATTCTATAATAATATACACCGTTTTCATTTTTTCCATCTTTGTAAGAAAATGAATACACGGTCTGTTCAGCTTTTGTATCTTTTTTAATATAATCTGTAAACAAAATATCATCTAACTTTGCGAAAGATGCATCAGAAGATTTTTTTGACTCAATAGTGAACTTATATAGGTTTTTTGGATTAGAAACTTTCCATGAAAGGGATACTTCACCTTTTTTTACCTTAGCGGAAAAAGAGGAAAGCTGGTTATCGCCTTCAGGCTTTTCTACAGCATATGCATTAAGAGAAAGGAAAATTATACATGTTAATATCAGGGACTGAATTTTCATAATAAGAAGTTACCTGTTTTCTTTTAAAAAATCCAATCTTTTTTGAACCTTTTCCTTTGGGAATAAAAGCTTATCCTTACCATAAATTGCCTCAGGTTGATTATTAAACACCAATTCAAATTCATCGCTCATTACGATTGCCTCTTCAGGGCAAACTTCTTCACAGAATCCGCAGTAAATGCAGCGGAGCATATTAATTTCAAATTTTTCAGGATATCTTTCTTTTTCTAAAGTTGTTTCACCTGCCTGAACCTCAATAGCAAGTGCAGGGCAAACCCGTGAACACAGTCCGCATGCAACACATCTTTCTTTACCGTTTTCTTCCACAAGCACAGGTCTTCCTCTGAACGACGGCGGTGAAACCCAGCGCTCTTCAGGATACTGACGTGTAAACTTTGGTTTGAACATCTGTCTGAATGTCTGTGCAAGACCTTTAATAATTCCCGGAAGATAGGTCTGTTCAAGTACGGTTAAATCTTTATTCTTTATCAAAGGTATAAAATTTTATTTTTTAAATTATTTGCTTCCTGAAAAAATATTTTCAAAAAATTATTTTACAATCGTAAGTTTTTTCGTCTGAGTAAATTTATCCGTCTTCAAAGTATAATAATAAGTCCCCGAAGATAAATTAAAATTGGTTGAATTAAAATTCACTTCGTAATTACCGGGTGTAAGATTAGAGCCGTTCATTAATTCTGCTACCATTTTTCCCTGAACATCAAATACCTGCAACGTAACGCTTTGCGACTCAGGAATTGAGAATTTTATTTTCGTCTCAGGATTAAACGGATTAGGGAAATTCTGCTCAAGAGTAAAATTCTCCGGTATAGTTGTTCCTGTTTGTGTTACCCCCGTAGGAAAATCAACAATAGCGCTATAAATACTCATGCTGCCATTTAATCTTGCCCATATAGGACGAATCATTCCATTGTACGCAGAGACATTTGTATAATCACCAAAGAATGTTCCCGATGTAGGAGTAAATGGTGAAGAGCTTACTTTGAAATTTGTAAATGTTTCGCCGCCGTCGGTCGAGCGCGCCATATATACATCAGTTCTTGTATCCGTGTAATTTCTTCTATCATAAAAAACAAAATACAGGTATCCTGTTTTCTGGTCAATTGTCATCCAGGTAAAAAATTGCTGCTTGCCTGCCGGGTCATCATTAACTCTTTTTACTGCGCTCCAGTTCAATCCGCCATTTGTTGATTTTATCAGCCAAATATCTGTATCAGTAGTACCGTTTCTTTGGTCACTCCAGTTTATATAAATCGTTCCTCTGTTCGGTCCGTTGCTTATATCACAAGCCGTTATAGGTAATCCGTTTGCTCTGTAAATTCCGGGAATTGCAAAATCCCATCCGCCCGGGTGAGACGTTACAAAAATATCATTCGCTAACCATGATAATCCGCCATCTGTTGATTTATCCATTACGATTCCAAGTGGTCCCGACCATGAAACATAAATTTCCCCATTAGGACCTACACATGGAACTGCTCCCTCAACGGTATTATCTGCGTCTATACAATCGCCTGCTTTTTGATTTATTCTTGCAACATTACTCCATGTAACTCCTGCATTTGTTGAGCGTGAGAAAAGTATATTCGAGCTATCAGAAGGATTTGAGCTTCCATAGCTGTCAAACTGAGTCCATGTTACATATAAATTGTTATTTCTCGGGTCAACACATCCCCATGCTTTATCCTGTTGCTTTGGTGGAACGTAGCCTACGGTTGCCCCGTCAGACCAGTTAGCGCCGCCATTAGTAGATTTCTGCGCAACAATTCTATCAATAAAATATCCGCCTGAAGGATTTGTAAGGTGAAGGTAATAAAAGTTACCGCTGGTATCGGTAAAAATTGCAGGGTCACCCCATACAGAATATGAAGATGTTAGATTTGCCTTGTTCCAGTTTGAGCCGCCGTTTGTAGAATAATAATAGCTGCTGATATTTGCGCCGCCAACAACCTGATTTGGATTTTTTGGATTTATCCAGATAGATGGTTCATTTGGTGAAGATGAGCCTGAATCTATTCTGATATTAGTATATTGTGCCCAAGAAATACTTGATACAAAAAGTAATATTAAGAGTAAATACTTTTTCATTTTGGTTTAGTTTTCTGGTGTAAGATAACTATGGTGAATGTATTGTTGTAGTCAAAAATGAAATAAAAAAAACAGCCGACCAGTAAAATTAACTAGCTCCCTTTAACCTCCCCCTTAATCCCCCTCCTTAGTAAGGAGGGGGAAACTTGCTCAAACTAACACAAATCTAGTACACCCTCCCTTATAATGAGGGGGAACTATTCTTGTCAACACTACGCTGGCCCCCTCCTTTATAAGGAGGGGGCAGGGGGAGGTAAATTATTATATTTCTCTATTTCAAGTTTAATTAAATTTAATACACCTGAAATATTATTGAAAACTTCTTTATTATTAAAGCGTATTACTTTTATTTTTCTTTTTAATAAATATTGAGTTCGTATTTCATCATATTCTTTTACATCAATATCGTTATGAATTTCACCGTCTAACTCAATCGCTAACCTGAGTTCAATCGAATAAAAATCTAAAATATATTTGTCTACACTATATTGTCTTCTAAATTTTATCTCAGATAATTTTTTATTTTTAAGATGCTTCCAAAGTAGTTGTTCAGATTCTGTCGAATTATTTCGAAGGAATTTTCTTGAATCTCTTTTTTCAGATTTGTTATAAAGTTTCAACTAACCTCCTCATATATTCTTTTCTCGGTGAGCAACTAAGAGAAATCTAATAAAAAAAAACAGCCGACCAACGGTGAAAAACAGGGGCGTCGGAAGGCTGTTTCTTTGATATTATTTTACTAATACCATACTCTTTGTTGAGGTAAACTCATCTGTTTTAAGAGCGTAATAATAAACTCCCGATGATAAATTTGCTCCTGAAAAATCTGCTCTGTACTCACCTGCTTTTAAGAATTCATTCACAAGATTTGCAACTTCCCTTCCCATCATATCATAAACTTTAAGGCTTACGTTTTGACCTTTAGGAATTGAAAAATTTATATTTGTTGTTGGGTTAAACGGATTAGGATAATTTTGTTTTAACTCAAAAGATTTTACTGTAGAAGAAATCGGAGTAACAGCAGTCGTAGTTCTTCTTACGTGGAAAGTTACTTCCTGAAATTGTGAAGGATTGTTGTTGTTAAACATTCTTACTGTTTGAGTTCCAACACCCGGACTTACAACTCCCCATGTAACTTCAAAAGTTGAATCAACTTGTCCTGGTTCTAAATCAACAGTTACAATTGTAGTATCTTGCAGATTTATGTGATTAGGTGGAATTATTTCCGTATTCGTATAGCATAATCCATAACACATATCTGCTGCCCATCCCGACGGAATATTGCGTGTCATTTTTTGAAACTTGATATGCAATGTTGTTGCACCGGTATTTCTCATAACTGCATAGGTGTAGTATGTATCAAATGTTCCGCCGTTTTCATATCTCGCAGTATCTGCCCCGATTTTTGTAAAGGTAAAGCTTTGCGAATGAGCGCTGGTGATTAACGCAAACATTGCAAATGCAATTAATAAAGTTTTTTTCATTTTGAATTTAAGTGATATAATTGAATTAGTTTGTTTTAATTTAATAAGCCTTGCAGTCTGTTGAAGTTCTGCATAGCAAGAAGATATTCGGGGGCAATATCTTTAGACTTTCTGTACTCTTCAACTGCTTCAAACCACAAACCTTTCATTTCAAAAGCACGCCCTAAATTCAGGTGAGCGAAATGATAGCTATCGTAGCGTTTGGAGTTTAGAGCCATTTCGATAAAAGGAATTGCGTCTTCAACTTTACGCTGCGCCAATAGGTAAGCTCCTATATCGTTATACGGATTTCCATAATCGGGGTCTATTTCAATTGCGTTTTTACATTCTTCAATTCCTCTGTCGTAATCGCCTTGTAATGAGTATGTCCATCCTAAAAATGTATATGCTTCAGGGGTTGGAAATAATTCTATAGATAAATTGTAATTCTCAATTGCTTTTTCGAGTAAACCTTCTGACTGAAATTTGAATGCCTTATTAAAATAATCCTTTGACTGTTCAACTAAATTCTTATAGTAATTTTGGTTCATAAGTATTTTAATATTATAAACTAATCATGCATATTTAAAGTTTCATGTTAACAAACATAATAGTAATGAAAAGTATTTTCAAGGTTTAAAAATTTATTTCGCAGAAGCGAAGATTTAACCACAGAGAGCACAAAGTTACACACAGAAAACACAGAGAAAATTCTTTTAAACTTTTTTTTTAAAAAAATCTGTGTTCTCCGTGTACCAACTCTGTGCCCTCCGTGGTTAAATTACGAAAGTGAGGATTTCACTTTATTATTAGCTAAAAATTTAAAATATTCAAATAATGCATAAATTTTAAG
>JBBRQV010000123.1:0-9798 GCA_038225955.1 Ignavibacteria bacterium
ATCCAAATCCGTTTAATCCTACTACAAATATAAAGTTTGGTTTAACTCAAAACGGATTTGTAAAGCTTATCGTCTATAATGAAATCGGCAAAGAAGTTGAAACATTAGTAAGTGGTGTGCGAAATGCCGGAAGCTACGAAATAAAATTCGATGCATCCCAGTTAGGTTCAGGAATTTATTTTTACAAACTTGAAACCGGAAATACTTCGCTTACAAAGAAGATGCTTTTGGTTAAATAGTTTTTCATCGTAATATAATTTTAATGCCGGTGGTATTTATAATACCATCGGTATTTTTTTGAGTAAAAAGATTTTTAATGGCATCGAAAAGAAAAGTACTCGCAATAGTCGGCCCTACTGGATCAGGAAAAACAAAACTTGCAATTGAAATTGCAAAGCAACTTAACGGAGAAATAATCTCCGCAGATTCACGTCAAAATTATAAACACATACCTGTTTCTACTGCAACGCCTTCTGTTGACGAAAGAGAAGGCATTCCTCATCATTTTCTACAAGAATTAAATCTCACAGAGAAATTCACAGCAGGGGAGTTTGGTAAAGATGCCCGTAATAAAGTAGAAGAAATATTCGAAAGAGAAAATAAACCCATTATTTGCGGAGGAAGCGGGCTTTATTTAAAATCTTTAATCGATGGATTTTTTGAAGAAGAAGTTTATGACGAAGATGTAAGAAAAAATTTATACCAGCAGTTAAAAGATAAAGGTAAGGATTTTATTTATAATGAGTTAAAAGAGATTGATAAAATTGCCGCTGCATCAATGCTTCCGCAAAATACAAGAAGAGTTATACGTGCGCTTGAAGTATATTTTGCAAGTGGAAAGAAAATGTCTGAACTTCAACAGCATAAGATAGAAATAAACTTCAGAACTGTTCAGGTAGGATTATATCTTGACCGTAAATTTTTATATGAAAGAATAAATAAACGTGTTGAGGAAATGATTGAAGCAGGATTAATAGATGAAGTTGAACGGTTGAAAAGCAACGGATATGACTGGAGAACTTACAACTCGCTTAACACAGTAGGCATTAAAGAGGTATTCGGCTATCTTGAAGGGCAGTTAGAATATAAAGAGATGGTTGACCTGATAAAACAAAATACGCGACGCTATGCAAAGCGGCAGATGACATGGTTCAAAGGTGATTCACGGATTTTATGGCTGGAAGTAACAGAAAAAAAATCTTTAGAAGAACTTACCAAAGAGACATTGTTTCTCTTTAAAAATAATTAACTGCATTTATTTTCCTATCGTTCAAATTTATTGAAACTTTTTAAAACTGTTCCGTAGAACAAAGATAAATCATTTTTTGCATCTCTCTACCCCCTCGTATTTTAAAACCTTAAACAAAAAGGTATGAAAAATTATTATTGCTTAAGCTTTAAAAAGCCTTATCTATTTCTTGCTTTATTTTTTTTAACGGCAATATTTTTTTCCAACGATGCAAATTCACAGAGCCAAAGTACATCTCCTTCTGCTCCATCCATTGATGGGAAAATAAATGCATCAGAATGGGATGGCGCAACTGTGTTCACAAAGTTTCATATCATATCCCCAAAATCCGATTTACAATATTACGACAGCACCATTGTTTTAATAAAGACAACCAAGGACGCGATTTATTTTGGATTCAGATATTGGCCAAAAGGAAAAGTTATTTCAAAATCTTTACGACGGGACAGAAGTACAGCAGAAGAAAATGAATTTTTCATAATGCTTGATATGGAGAACAAGGGTACTAACGGATACTTCTTCGCATTCAGTTTTTTAAACAATCAAAGAGATGCAATAGTTTATAATATAAGAAATTCATCCAGCGAGTGGGACTGGGTATGGCAGTGTAAGTCAACTGTTTATAGAGAAGCAAAAGAGGATTCAACTGGTTATATAGAAACAGAAATAAAAATTCCGGTTGATAAAATGCAAAATAAAAATCAAAAGCAGATAGGAGTGGATGTACAGATGTTCGCCTATAAGCCCGACGGTTCTTATTATACTTATTCGTTAATGCCGGATGCAGAAATCAGCTCCTTAAAAAGTGTTTATAAACTTGATTTGAAGCAGCCATTTGATGAAAGAGCTAATGTAAATTTTAGCGCTACTCCGTATATAGTTGCAAATAAATATAATGATTCTACGTACAAATCCGAGTTTGGAGGGGAGTTTACTTTGAATTACAATAAACACAGATTAAAATCTACCGTTAATACAGATGAATCTACGTTGGAAGCTGACCCGTTTCAGTTTGCTTTTTATAATCGTTCGATATTCTTATCTGAAAAAAGACCGTTCTTATCAAAAGATTTAGATATATATGGCTCGCAGATTAATTTATTTTATACCAGGGCAATTGAAAAAATAGATTATGGATTTAATTATACATATAGAGGAGATAATCTAAAAATTGGTTCCATATATATAAAAGAAGGTGATGACCGTGCGGGTAATAAAAAGGATTTTTTTATTACGAGACCTCGCTACTCTACCCGAGAGTTTAACGCCGGCGGAATGTTTATTTACAGGAATGATAAAACTAACGATTACTTGGAAAAAATAATTAGCTTCGATGGCTTCTATAGAATCCCAAACAGCCGTTTCAGAGTTCTTGGGCAGGTTGCACACAGCATCAATACACAAGGCGGTACGACGACAGACGGAACGGGATTTACAGCCTACTCTTATTACGAATTCGATAATTCGGGCGGTCCATATTATGATGCATCTTACAGCAGGTTTGATGATAAATTCAAGGCTTCGACATCATTTAACAGTCAGGTCGGCTCACCAAATAATTTTGAAGAATTGAGTTTTAGTGGAGGCCATAACTTTAACTACAACAGAAAGTACTTTTCACAAATGAATTTCAGCGGTTCAGTTTATCGGGCATCACAGTTAAGTGATGGATTTAATTATCAGAAAAAATATAGTCTGAGCAGCAACTACACAGTTTTCGGACCAATGAATTTTAGCCAATATGTAGAGTACAATATGCCGAATGATTTTGATTCAGATGGTAATCGTATCGAAAGAAAAAATTTCTTGCAGGAATATGATTTAAGTTATGTCTTTGGGAATAATGCAGTTTCTGCAGGATATTATTTCGGTACTTATTTTGGTGATTATGTAAAGAACCCATACATGAGTGCAAATTTCTTTTTCTTTGAAAAAGTAGCTATATCAGGTTCAGTAAATTACATTGATGTTTTTAATTCGCATACAACAGTGTTGAATACAAGATTGGATTATAAAGTGTTTGATAAATTTTTTGTGAGGTCTTTTTTCCAGAGAGATACGCGCTCAAAGCAATCGTTGTGGAATACTTTGTTTCAGTATGAATTTTTTGCAGGCAGTAATATTTATTTCGTGCTGAATTTATCAGGAGAGCTGCTTCAAAGAACTACAAGGTATTTTAAAATTGGATACGAATTTAATTTCTAAGTTAAAATCAGTAGGATAGTAAAAAATATTGGGCTGAAAAATATTCCTTTTTTCATATTATAAATTATGCTAATTTAAAATTACTTCAAATCAACACCCTCGAATATTAGAATTTCCCTCGTAACACACAATACTTACTTTAAATATTTTTCATTCAACTAATATTATAAAAACTAAAAGGAGATTACCTTGAAAAGAATTATTTCACTATTTTTAATTTGCATTTTTGCATCTGTTGCTTTTGGGCAAGACAAACATGCAACAGCTTTAAATCAGTCTAAGGAAGACGGAGTTGCTGTGCAAAGAATATATAAAGCTCCTACAGTAACTGATAATGTGCCTCCCTTATATGCTATACTAGGTTCCGCTGGATATTGGGATTATATGACCAACGGTGCCAATTTACAAAATATTGCTGTGTATGGCGATACTGTTATAATTTGCTACCCGAATACTGATTCTACGGATGCTTTGGGTGCAACGACTAGATTGGCATATTATATGGTCAGTGTTAATGGCGGCGTAACATGGGATGCCCCATTGCCAATTTCTTCGTTACCAAACAGAAGCGCATATCCGGAAGTACATTCCTTTATAGTAGCTGGTCAAAGACAAATAGTAATCACAGGGCGCAAGTATAATCCTGCATCCTTTGGCGGTGCATGGAAAGATGCATTCTTTGGTCTTGGTTCATTCCAAAGCGCAAATGTTCCTCAAGGTGGAAAAGATTTTTTTGGTGCATATCAAAATGGAAACATTGTTGGTGGACTTGCTAGTTTTCCAAATTCAACAACTGAAGATACATTATACTACAATAAATACGATTTCAACAGTAACACTTTTGGAACTAGAGTTATAGTAGCAAATCCGGGGTTAGCACAAATTGGAGCTAACGTTCGTTACAGAATGGCTGCTGACCAAACTGGCAACAATTTACTTTCAGTTTGGTATAAAGATTCAACAGGTTCTGCTTTCACTAAATTAATGATAAGCACCTCTGGTAATGGCGGAACATCATGGAATACCCCACAAATAGTACAAAGAACAAGAGGTTTAAATTCTGTTTTAGCTCCTGGCGATACTTGTGAACCATGGTTTGGAATTGATGCAGCTTTTAAACCAAACTCTACAAACTATGGAGTTGTTTGGAGCACATTAGGACCTACGGTAGATAATACAGGCGGTAACACAGCATCAAATGGTTCATGTAAAATTTTATTTTATGCACCTGGAATTAATGGCGGCGTTCCAACGATAGTTGCAGGAAAGCAGAATATGACTATCCTTTCTGATACAAACCAATTCAACAATAGACAAGCTTTACAAGTTGGTGTTCTTCCTGTATCACATCCTAGTATTGGTTATTCAGCAGATGGTTCAAGAATTTTCGTAGCTTACTCAGCTTTCCAACCGGGGGATTCATTAAACGGTTTCACATTTAATGATATATGGCTAACATATTCTGATAATGGAGGCTTAACATGGGCTGCACCAAGAAATGTTACAAGTACACATACAGATGATGAATTATATCCTACTATTTCCTTAACTGGAAATACAGTAAACGCGGTAAATATTAAATATCAATCAACAAAAGGACCTGGAAGTTCAAGTTTTACTGATAATGCTCCTGTATACAGAGTTTATCAGTGTTACCAAAAAGTAACATCTGTTGGAGTACAGAACATTTCTTCAACAATTCCTGATAAGTTCTCATTACAACAAAATTATCCAAATCCTTTCAACCCAACAACATCTATCAGATTTAATGTTGCAACGGCTTCTAAGATGACTTTGAATGTATATGACGTAGCAGGAAAATTAGTACAAACATTAATCAACAATGAATTAGTAGGCGTGGGAACAAATGAAGTTACATTTGATGCTGGCAAATTATCAAGCGGTGTATATTTCTATACATTAGCTGCTGATAATTTCAGAGAAACAAAGAAGATGATGTTGGTTAAATAACATAGCCCTTTTAGTACCTTTACTAACAATATATAGCCCTGTGGGAGTGATTTACCCGCAGGGCTTTTTTTATTTCACAATATTATATTATTAATTCTATAATTTGGAAAAAAGGAGTTTCATACTAAGAGAATAAATATTATCTTATAAAAACTTAATCTTCATTTATAAAGTTTGATATATTTCCGGTATTTCTTCTTGCTCATTGCGATATCCCTCGTAATTGCATCGGGCTGTCAGATAAAAGATTTCGTATCTCCCGAATACGATATCAATGCAAATCTCCCATTTATAACACGATTTTATTCCGTTATGTCCATGCTGAAGGGGAATCAGAATGTCTATGTAGATTCTCTTAGTAACGATGTTATTCTCACAGGAAATGTTAACAACAAGGACGACTTAACTAATAACATAAAATTCAGGGGAGTAAATGTTTCTAACAATGTTGTAATATATAATAGAGACACTGTAATTAGTCTAAAGTTTGATGATTCAAGTTCTGTACGAACTGCGCATTTTATTGACGGAGTACTAAGCCTCAGATTCAACAATACAAATTCGTTTCCTTATAATGTTACTTTAAAAATACAAAATTTAAAAAGTAATGTTTCAAATCTTCCATTTCAGGTGAATGGTTCGGTTCCTGCTAACTCATCAATCCTTCAGACATTAAATCTTAATGCATACTACATAGACAATGGAAATATATTATCTAATAAATTAGATTTTTTTGTAAGCACTTCATCCTCGCAGCCGATAGGTTTTGGAAGTTTTGATTATACTGTTTCGCAAACACAGCTATTATCAGTATCCGGAAGAGTCAAGCCTGATCCTTCTTTGGGAATAATTGATTCTACCAACGGACCATTAGGAACTAATGCTCCAAATCAGCCGCTAACCATTTCATCAGTCAAGAAGGCTGAGATAAAAATTCATAATTTCGTATCAACTCAGATCGATTTTAAGCATGCATATTTTTATGGATATAATAAATCGGCAGGTACAACTAAAAGATTGTTCTACGATTATGACGGTAATGGGACGTTAGATTCTTTCTATAATGTTTCTATTCCGGCAAGGCCTTCTGTTTCCGGTTTTGGAGAAAAAATATTAAATATTACAACTGCAAATAGTAATATTCTTGAATTTATGGGTAATGTTCCTGATAAAATTATTTTTGTACGTGACCAATATATAAATTTGACCAATCAGGATGTAACACTGGAGAGTAAGGATAGTATACAAACATTTTTTAATGTAGAGATTCCTTTAAGATTTCAATCAACACTTTATAATTCGTACAGAGATACAACAAAATCAGGTTTCACTGAGAGGCAGTTGCTGGACGTAGATAAATCCATCAGCCTGAAAATTACTACTACAATAACTAATGCCATAGCTTTAAAGCTGAAAGCAAAAATTATTATAGCCGATTCACTTGGTAATCCTTTACTATACTTAACAGGACAAACACCAAATCAAGAGCCGGATTCTTTTTACGTTGTTGAAGCTGCCGATGTAGGACCTGATGGCTCAGTTATCGCAGGCGGACAAAAAACAAAACAGATTGAAGTAAATATAACTCAGGAAAATATTCAGGCAATAAAAAGATATGGGCGAGTATATATTGAGTTAAAATACATCACAAATCCAAACGCAGGAATTATTCGATTGAAAGGTGACGACTATGCTTATGTGCGCAGTCAGGGTGTTTTGCAATATAGAATTGTACAGTAGAAAAAGGTTATGAAAAAATTCGTCACATTAATATTATTTTCAATTTCATCCCTCGCGTTTTCTCAATACTCGGACAATGTTCGCAGTCTTTCTATGGGAAGAACAGGCGTTGCAAGTTCGTACAATATTGATGCTCTGAATCTCAATCCGGCAAATCTTTCTTTAATAAAGCCCGGCGATAAAACAAAAATATATATAAACGGAATGACTACAGGTGGATATATGCTTAATAGTAAATTCCTTACGATAGATTTTTATAATAAGTATTTCACCGGTGATGGCAGCGGGCGCTCAAAATACTGGACTGATGCAGATAAGCAGGATATAATGTCTAAGTCAAAAAATTCAGAGCTTGGTATGGGGCTCGGATATAAATTTGTATCAGTTGCATTTAAAATTCCTAAAGCAGGAGTTCTGGGTTTTTCCGCTGAAGATAAAATTTTCGGAAAGTCATATCTGCCCGAGGAAATGCTTCAACTTACTTTATTTGGAAATGGAATAAACAAAACTTACGATTTTTCTGAATACAGACTTGAACTTTCATGGATACGTCAGCTAAATTTTTCTTATGCCAACACTTCAAAAACTTTTTTGAAGAGTATTTTCAAACAGTTTGCGTGGGGAGTTTCAGTTAAACCACAGATGGGATATTACTACATAGGTATAAGAGATAATAATTTGAATTTTACAACAAATGATTCTGCTCAGATAACAAGCCACGGAGCAGTAACTTTCCTTCGCTCTTCAATTTTGCCTGGCGATGGTTTTCAATATCCTGGACTTGGGAAGATGGCCGGTTTTGGAATGGGATTCGATATAGGTTTTAATGGAAAAATTAATGAGCGCTGGTCAGTTGGTTTAAGTGTTACTGATATTGGCTATATAAACTGGTACGGAAATAATATTGAGTACAAATATGCAGGTGAGTTTGTTGTAACTGATTTGGCAAAATCCGAGCAGCTTGATACGCTACGTACTCTCATCAACGGAAAGAAAACATCTACAGGAGCATTTCAAAAAATGCTTCCTACGACCTTACGACTCGGTGTAAACTAGAAAATCTTTAAAAATATTTTTGGTGTGAAAGCTGATTCACTTTCAAAAGAGTTAGTCTCTATTTCAGTTGATTATATTCAAGGGCTTTCAAAACAAGCTGCAGGAAGTTCAACAATTCCTACTATTGGGGCAGGCGCAGAATTTTTCTTGTCTCAATTTTTTATTCCGCGAATAGGATTTATTGCAGGCGGAACAGAGGGATTTCTTATCTCACTCGGCGCAGGACTTGATACAAAGCATATTCTTTTTGATATCGGCACTCATAACATTGCTGCTATAACTGATATGAATAACGCCTCTAAATTTTCTTTCGGAATAAATTTAAAGTTAAAACTTTATTTTTAATCAATCAAATTTAAAACCTTTTATCTCATCTATTCTTATAACCTTCTCATCGACAGTCAATTTTATTAAACCTGTATTTCCAAATCTACCTTTCAGAATTTCATTGTAATCACCATAATGAAATTCAAGTAAAACTGCTTTCATCAATCCTCCATGGCTGATTACTAAAACATTCTTACCTTTATTTTCAGATGCTGTTTGTTGAATAAATAGATTAAACCGCTCCGCAATTTCTTCATCGCACTCTATATCTTCAGCAAATTTATACGACCTGCGTTTCTCTCGGGGAAGGCTATCAAATTCAGAATGCAATTCTTTCTGCTCTTCCGCCATTTTAGCATAAAGAAACGTTTCATACTTCCCGAATTTTCGTTCGCGGAGTAATGGCGAAGTTAAAAGTCTTATTTCTTTTCCTGCAATAATAATTTCTGCGGAGGTAATTGCCCTGCCTAAATCAGATGAGTATGCCGCAGCAAAGTTAATGTGAGAAAGCTCTTCGCGGATTGCTAAAGCCTGTTCTTTCCCTTTTTCTGTTAAAGGTGTATCAGTTTGTCCCTGAATTATTTTTTGTGCGTTGCCTATGGTTTCGCCGTGACGGACGATGTAGAAGGTTGTATTATTCAATTAACGATTAGTAATTAACAATTATCAGAAAGAAGAACTTTGCAGTAAAAGCTGTTAACTGCTAATTACCAATTGCTCGAGGTATTTTTCTCTAAGCAGGGGAGTAATCCTGTATCTGTCATCATTAAAATCTTCACTCATCTTTTTCAGTATGTTGTAAATCAAATCTATACCGATGCGCTTACTCCATTCAATCGGCCCGTAAGGATAGTTTGTGCCGAGCTTCATTGCCGTATCTATATCGGCTTCGTTAGATATGCCTTCCTGCCAAACAAGATATGCCTCGTTTATTATAAGAGAAATTATGCGAAGGTGAATTAATCCTGCTCTATCTTTTGCGATGTAAACTTCCTTAAAGTACTCCAGCCAGAATTTAACTTTTGCAAAAATCTGGTCATCGGTAATACTAGTACGCGAGATTTCGATACCCTTTGCTTCGGTGAAAGTCGGGTAAAGAGCTACGCCGATTATGCGCTCAGGCCTCCACGATTCTACGCTTTGCTCAAGCACAGGAATGCATAGCGAAGAGGAAATCACTGGTGTTGTTGCATCGTAATTATCATCAATGAACTTAAGATTATTGAATTTAATCTCTCTGTTTATATTAG
>JBBRQV010000124.1:0-9619 GCA_038225955.1 Ignavibacteria bacterium
ATTTAATACTTCATTTCCTTTTACCCTTATCGCCGCTCCCTGAGGAGTTTCGATAATTCTTTCTTTTTTATATAACCCTGCTTCTTCTATGGATTGTAATTCTTTTTTTATGACCGGCTGAAATTGGCTGAACATTAATGGTTGGATTAAAAATTATAAAATAAAAAGCGTCCTCGTAAAGATTTTTTCGCTTGCGCTATTAATCAAATTGGGAACTAGCTATGAGAATCCTTTATAAAAAAAGCGTTCCCGGGGAGAGCGCTTTGCCTAAACAAAGTTTTCTATCCCGGAAACTAGCTATGAGAATTATTTTAATAAAATTAATTTCTTTGTTGAAGTAAACTCTGATGTTTCTAATTTATAAAAATATGTTCCGCTCGGAAGTGTTGCAGCATCGAATTCAAATTGATAAGTACCCGGCGTTAATGTTCCGTTCACCAGTTCAGAAACTAATTTACCCGTCATATCAAAAACCTTTAATGATACAAAGCTACTATGAGGAACATCAAAGTTAATTTTTGTTGTAGGGTTGAATGGATTTGGGAAATTTTGTGATAATGCAAATCTATCAGGAATTTGTGAAGACAGCGTTGCAATACCTGCTGTCAGACTATTGCTGTATCCTGTTACGTTAACAGTTTTAACAGTATCGCTTGATGTAATTGTTATTAGTCCTGTGAAAGTCTGGTTGTTTGCATTCGGTTTGAATCTCACCCTTGCATATCCGAATTGATTCTGCGGAATGCTCGTTGGGAAACTCATCACGGCAAATACTCCATTCGATGATGCAACATTGTTTATAGTTGCATTGCCTTCACCAGAGTTGAATATTGAAATATAGTAGCTTGATGTATCGTTCTTTGCAAGGGTATCGTACACTGCGTTGAACGGTGCTGCTGAAGTCTTTGGTCTTGGGATAACTAATATTGTACTGTATGAACTTTTTATTCTATCAAAAAATTCAGGGTGATCAATGAAAGGATTTCTTACATTGAGGAACTGTTTAATTCTATCGTTTCTGGTTCTTTCATGTGCATCAACTGTATCAATCAGATTCCATTGTCTGAAAACATCTTCCTGTTTTCCACTGGTGAATCCGCCCATATTGCCATACTTCACACCAAAGTAAAATAAAGCTCTTGCAACATTTCCTTTATGTTTATCTCTTGCTTCAAACACAGTGGCATTTTCATAATCTTTGCCAAGCTTTGAGCCACCGACGTTGAAAGTAATTCCTGAAACAACAAAACCGAACGGATAATTATTTCTTGCATTATTAGCTGCATCATCTGTTGGGAATAAATGATTCACATCACTTACCATAGGGTCTGCGCTGTTGAAAAAACTTTGCGGCCATGTATGCTCGCAGTTAAAGCTTACTAAATTTGCGCCCGCTCTGTTGGGAACGTACGCTCTTCTTCCTGTGTAAACACATTCAAGTGTATCGTTATTATCATAGTCGTCAATTGTTTCGTACATTTTGTCTCTTCCTACATTGTAACCTAAAGTTATATAACCTGTAGTAGTGAATGTTCTTAAAGCAGTTTTTAAATCTTCATCAATTAATCCCTGAGTGAACGCATACATCACATCAGCATACTTGCCTGTTGCAATGGAATAGAACACGAGTGAATTTTTGTAAACATCATTATCATAAATAATAAAATCTCTGTAAGTGATGTTTTGTTTTGTGCTGAAGATAACCCATACCTTTGCGCTGTCCGATGGATTTACGTTAAAAGTTGTGCTTCTTAAGTAGAACATTGAATTCAATGTTCTACCGTTTGTTACATGCATTACTTTACTGCTCGGATTCTTTACATAAAACGAAGCGCTGTCTAATGTTTTGGTGATTGCAGTATCAAGATTGATAGTCTGAACAAAAGATTGCTGCGAAAATGCGAAGTCTGAAAGTAGAAGTAAGAGGGCGATAGCCGTTAGTTTTAGTCTCATTTATTTTTTTAGTTTTTGACCTTAAATTTAACCTTTTTTGATGAAACAAGTAATTGAGAATTAAAGTGCTAAGGAAAATTTATTGGAGCACTTGTGGGGAAGAAATTAGGAGAAAAATCGTGGGGGGATCCGGAATTGACAAAATAAACCCCTGAATAAGCCATACTTACGCAGGGGGTTTTAGGACTCTGTGATTAATTTCTTTGCATTTTTGAAATCATCGCTTTTGCATTAGCATTTTCAGGAGTAAGCTCCAGTACTTTTTTATAATATTTTATCGCATTTTCATTATCACCTTTATTCATATAGCTTTCGGCAAGGCTATCCCATACATTTGCAATACCGGGAAATAGTTTTGTATTAATTATGAATATTTCGATTGCCTCATCCAATTTTCCATTCTGCATTAAAGTATAGCCGAGATTATTTAGCAAATCGTCATTATCCAATGGAGCATAATCTTTTTGCTTTAGCACATCGTTAAAGTTAGCCGAAAGATATTTTGCTCCTTTTTCTTGCAGCACATCATAAATTACGAATGAGATGGGCTTTTTAGGTTTAGTATATTCTTTTCCGTTGATAAGATTCATTAATTTTATATCAAGACCTCGTGAAAATCCTCCGTAGTTAGAAAGCACTATAACACTGTATCCTTTATCTCCAAAAATACTGAGGTCGGATGTAAATCCCGGGCAATCACCTCCGTGTCCGAAAACATTTTCTCCTTGGTCGCTGTAAATCACAAATCCATAACCATATCCCAGTACAGGACCGAAATTTGCTCTCTTTGTAGTCATCATTTTTTTTGTCTCTTCCTTCAGATAAACATTTCCCTGGATGGCATTTGCATATTTCAATAAGTCATACGCGCTTGAAAAAGTACCTCCATCTGAAAGGGCAGGTAAATCCATTGGACCTGTATAAGTTTTATCTCCGGTAGGAAGAAGGTCATAACCGCAGGCTTTATTTTCCGCTTTTGTATTTATAGGATACTTTGTTGTATTCTCCATCCCAGCAGTATTCCAGATTTTTTCTTTTATATATTGAAAATATTCTTTGCCCGAAAGCTTCTCAATTATTTTTCCAAGAATAAGAAAGTCTGTATTGGAGTATTCAAATTTTTCTCCCGGTAAACCGACAGCAGGGACATCAACCGCTAGAGATAAGAACTCATCTATTTTCGTGTACTGATTTTTCTTCTCTGGATAATCAGGATGTCTCATGTAATTCGATATTCCTGCGCTATGAGAAAGTATCTGCGAAAGAGTAATTTTATCTGCATTAGCAAATTTATACTCGGGCAGCATTTCACTAAGCTTGTCATCAAGTTTCAGTTTTCCATCTTCAACAAATTGCATTATGGCAATTGCCGTAAAAGTTTTTCCCATCGAGCCAATATTAAAACGCGTATTCATTGTAATAGGTTTACCTGTTTCTTTGTCTTCGAGTCCGTATGCTTTTTCATAAATTATTTTTCCATCTTTTGCGACAAGAACGGTTCCTGAAAATATACCTAAATCGATATATTGCGTTACAAGCTCATTTATTTTTTCCGGAATTTCAGTAGCTTTCAATACCTGAGTAGCGGCAAAGAAGTTAATAATTAAGAGGGTTAGTAGAAAGTTTTTCATGCGAGTATTTTTAATAAGTTACGCTCTTATTAAAAAGTAGTTTCAGAGATGATGGTTCTCAGAAAATAATTTCTGATTGGTCAGTCATATCGGTAATTTTAAAATTATTTTATATACAAACTACTATTCCTTTGTATTTTACGCTTATTTCCCTAATGCTTTTGGTATGGAATTAAATCTGCTTAATAGCTAAATTTAAAAGATATGGAATTAATTACAAAAGACTCCCTGAAAAAAGGCACTCCGGAAATGTTCTTCAACCGTGAGCTTAGCTGGATTGAATTTAATAAACGCGTACTTGAAGAAGCAAAGGATGAAGCAAATCCTCTACTTGAGCGCGTGAAATTTCTTTCTATCTTCAGCACAAACCTTGACGAATTTTTTATGATTCGTGTTTCGGGAGTGAAGAGACAAATACTCAGTGATATAAACGAGCTTTCATCGGACGGAATTTCTCCGCATGAATTAATGGAGCAGATATATCAGAAACTAAGTCCGCTTGTTGAAGAGCAATACAATGTCTTCAATAAAGATGTATACCCGAAGCTTGCAGAAAATAATATTAAGATTTTTAAATACGATGAGCTAACTGCCGAAGAGAAGAAAAGAATTACTCAATACTTTGAAGATGAAATTTTTCCGATACTAACTCCGCTTGCAATTGATAACGTACACCCTTTCCCGAATTTAATTAACAGAAGTATTGCGCTCGCAATTTTACTCGATGACCCCGATACAGAAACTGTTGAAGAAAAACTTTCCGTTGTGCAGGTGCCTTCCAATATTGTCCCGAGATTTTATCAGATAGACGGCAGAGAAGAAAATAGTTTTATTCTATTGGAAGATATTATTCTTTCAAATATAGATATGCTCTTTCCGGGAATGTCAACTGTTGGCGTAACCTCATTCAGAATTACACGCAATGCCGACCTTGAGCTCGAAGAAGAAGAAGCCGCAGATTTACTTACGCTGATTGAAGAAGAAGTTAAGAAAAGAAGGCTTGGACTTTTAGTAAGATTAGAAATTGATAAGAGCTGCCCTGATAAACTAAAGAGCTTTTTAATAAACGCGCTTAATGTTGAGAAGAATGAAATTTATGATATAGACGGTCCGCTGAACCTTGGGGACTTTATGAATCTCACCAAAATTGATATCAGAAAATTAAAATACGAATCGTGTGTTCCGAGAATTTCTTCTTTTTTCAGAGAGGAAGATGATGTATTTAAAAATATTTCACGACAGGATATTTTTCTTCACCATCCGTTTTATTCATTCTCATCTGTCAGCGAGTTTATTGCGCAGGCAGCGGTCGACCCGAAAGTTTACGCTATAAAACTTACTCTGTACAGAACAAGCGGTGACTCCGCTCTTATCAATTCGCTCATAACAGCAGCAGAGAATGGCAAGCAGGTTACGGCAGTAGTAGAATTAAAGGCGCGCTTCGATGAAGAGAATAATATTATCTGGGCACGCGCACTTGAAACTGCAGGTGTACACGTTGTGTACGGGCTAATCGGTTTAAAAACTCACTGTAAAATAGCTCTCGTGGTCCGTAAGGAAGATGAAAAAATGAAACGCTACGTTCACCTTAGCACAGGAAATTATAACCAGACCACTGCAAAGCTTTATACTGATATAGGACTCTTCACCGCTAATGAAGATTTCGGAAAAGATGCAACACAGCTTTTTAATTATCTTACAGGATACTCAAAGAAACATTCTTTTAAAGAATTAGTTGTTGCGCCTATTAATATGCGTAAAACAATTCTTGGCTTAATAGACAACGAAATACAAAAACATAAAGAGCATAATAACGGATACATACTTGCAAAGATGAATTCACTCGTTGATGAAGAAGTAATTCTTAAACTATATGAAGCATCAAATGCAGGAGTAAAGATTGAACTTCTTGTTCGAGGTATTTGCCGATTGAAACCCGGAGTAAAAGGAGTTAGTGAAAATATTACAGTGTACAGCTTAGTAGGAAGATTTCTTGAGCATAGCAGAGCATTTTATTTCAATAATAACGGCGACTCGAAGCTATATCTGGGAAGCGCAGACTGGATGCCGCGTAACTTAGATAGACGTATTGAAATTATGTTCCCGATAGAAGATGATAGAGTGAAAGAAGATATTCTTGAAGTACTAAAATTATATCTGACTGACAATGTGAAATCCAGAATTTTAAAAAGCGACGGCACATATGAAAAACTTTCATCATCCGATAAAATAAATAACAGAATAGACATACAGGAAATATTTGTAAGACGCGTGATAAAAAAGCATACGACTGACGGCAAAAAAGATATAAAGAAGAAAGCAAAAAAATTATTAGTAAAACATCTTAGCATCGTAAAATAATTCTTGCCCAAAAGATTTGCCAAAAAGAACAGACCTTAAAACCATTTTACTTATAGGCAGCGGACCTATTGTTATCGGTCAGGCATGCGAGTTCGATTACTCAGGCTCGCAGGCAGTAAAAGCATTAAAGGAAGAGGGCTACAGAGTTGTACTCATCAACTCAAACCCCGCAACCATAATGACTGACCCCGAAATTGCCGATGCAACTTACATCGAACCTATCACAACCGAGTACATCGAAGAAATAATCAAAAAAGAAAAACCCGAAGCCATCCTTCCCACTATGGGAGGGCAGACTGCGCTTAACGCTGCTATGCAATTGCACGAGAAGGGCATCTTAAAAAAATATAATGTTGAGCTTCTCGGTGCAAAAGTTGAATCTATAAATAAAGCAGAGTCGCGCGAAGAATTCAGCGCAGCAATGATAAAGATAGGGCTTGAAGTTGCAAATGGAATGTTCGTGCATAATATGGATGAGGCAAGACTTGCTATGGAAAAGATTGGTTTCCCTATTATCATTCGTCCGTCATTTACTCTCGGCGGTACAGGCGGCGGCATTGCATATAACATTGAAGAATATGAAAGCATTGTAAATAAAGGAATGCAGGCATCGCCAACGCATCAGGTGCTTGTTGAAGAATCTCTTATAGGATGGAAAGAGTTTGAGCTTGAAGTGATGCGTGATAAGAACGATAACTTTGTTGTGATTTGCTCGATAGAAAACTTTGACCCTATGGGTGTGCACACGGGAGACTCTATCACAGTTGCTCCTGCGCAGACACTTACCGATAAACAATATCAGAAATTAAGAGACGCTGCAAAGAAAGTAATTTCGGAAATCGGAGTTGAGACAGGCGGCTCGAATATTCAGTTTGCTGTCAATCCCGAGAACGGAAGAATAATTGTAATTGAAATGAATCCGCGCGTATCGCGAAGCTCCGCGCTTGCATCAAAGGCAACGGGATTTCCGATTGCAAAAATTGCAGCAAAGCTTGCATTGGGATATACGCTTGATGAAATTCCAAACGACATTACAAAGACAACTCCATCGTGCTTTGAGCCGGTGATAGATTACGTTGTGCTGAAAATTCCGCGATGGGATTTTGATAAGTTTCGCTCCTCCAATCCCGATAACGATGTACTTGGCGTGCAGATGAAATCTGTAGGCGAGGTAATGTCATTCGGAAGAAATTTCAAAGAGGCATTCCAGAAGGCAATCCGCTCGCTTGAAACAGGCAGAGCAGGACTCGGTGCCGATGGAAAAGATAAATACTCCTATGAAGAGCTTACTTCATTAAAGAAAAGTGAAAGAGTTTTATTGAAAGAAAAAATTCTTACAAAGCTGAAAACTCCCCGCAACGATAATATTTTTTATCTCCGTTACGCCCTCCTTGTTGGCGCATCAATAGATGAAATCCACTCCGCCACAAAAATAGACAAATGGTTTTTGAATCAGATTAAAGATATAGTTAATATGGAAGTTGAGTTGAGAGAGTATAGGGTGTGAATTTATGAATTTACTTCTTGTTTACTCCTTACCAAACTCCGTTTGGTAAGGACAGCGTGCGTCGAAACTCCGTTTCGACTTTATATACGCGAAACAGAGTTTCGCACACGAGTTCCGTCCCAAACAGGAGTTTGGGACGGAGAACATAAACACTAAAGTATTAAAAATTATGCGTTCATCTTATAAAATAGTCGATAACCAATATCCTTACTTTATTACTTCCACAATACTTGAATGGATTCCAATTTTCACAAATTCTAAGTATTGTGATATTCTTATCTCTGCACTTAAATTTTATCAAGCAAATAAAAATCTAAAGATATTTTCATTCGTAATAATGGATAACCATTTTCATATGATTGCGATGAATGATAATTTATCGAGAATTATATCAGACTTTAAGAAATTTATTGCAAAAGAAATTATTAATAATTTGAAAGCTGATAATAAAGAGTGGGCATTACATCAATTTGAATTTTATAAGCAGAAGCATAAAACAGAAAGTTCTTTTCAGATTTGGCAGGAAGGATTTCATCCCATTCAAATTTCTTCACAGGAAATTTTTAATCAGAAGACAGAGTATATTCATCATAATCCGGTCAGAAGAGGTTTAGTTGAGAATGCAGAAGATTGGAAATATAGTTCAGCAGGGTTTTACTTGAAGGATAGAAAATGTGTAATTGATATTGATAGCTTTTAAACAGTTTCTAATTACTCCTTACCAAACTCTGTTTGGTAAGGACAGCGTGCGTCGAAGCTCCGTTTCGACTTATATGCGAAACAGAGTTTCGCCCACAAGTTCCGTCCCAAACAGGAGTTTGGGACGGAGGACTTCATTCTGATAACTAACAACGGATAACTAACAACTATATACTAAAAAGAAACTCCCATAGTAACACTGCCATCAACTCTGTAATCTTTTTCATCTGAAAAAATCTTTAAGTCTCTTAAAGTCTTTAAATATCTACCTTCAAGTCTTACATAAGCATTAGGCATTGGCTTGTACTCAAATGCAAGCGATGGTCCGTAGCTCATTAAGCCGCTTCGCTCATCGGGATTTATAGTGTATATAGGAGAAAATATTCCGTCAAAGTCAGCAAAATATTCTCCGCGCAAAGCGAGTGAAAATTTTGTATTATTGAATGTATATTTCACTGTTAAAAATCCGCCTGCCATAGAGCCTGTTGCAGTTGAATCTTCCAGTTTGGATTTTTGCTGAATAGCGAAATCGTTATTGATAACTAAATTCCAGTGGTCGCCAAAATTTCCTTTGATGATAAAATTATTATAGAGGCGGAGCTTCTGATTATTTAAATCGGGAGACTCATTTCCTGCAATGTTATTATAGGATAACGATACATTTTTATACGGCCACCACGTAAGCGAAAGACCAAGCGATTTATTTTTATTGTTATCTGCGATAAGACTGTAACCGTTCATTATCCAGAACGCTCCGTTGAATCTTCTTGTTGAGTAAGAAATCACTGCGCCTGCCTGCGGGAATGGCTCATAGAAAGTTACCATAGCAAAGGAAGAAAAAACATTTTCCATAGGGCGTATGCTTTCAGTTCCTATATGAGTTAAAAAATATCCGGCATCAATCCATACATCCTGCCATGGGGAGAAACCTACATTTGCTTCCTGCAAAAGTTTTCTATCTGCCGGCCAGAAAACATCGGGCTCATCGCCGTATTGAAGAGTAAGATTACCTCTTATGTTTTGCTTTGAATATTTTAAACTTAGCTGGGCAATGTTCAGGCGGTACTCATCTCTGAAGTAAGAAACACCCGGGAAGCGATCAGGCGAACTGCCCATATCGTTATCATGACTGTAATATGCATCCACATATCCGCTTATAGTAAACGGAAGACTTTGTAATATTGTCTTTTCAACTATCGTATCGTGGTAAACTATTCTTTCCTGAGGAAGTTTTTGAAATATGGTATCGTGTATTATTATTTTTTCCGGCTCGAGTTTTTCATCGGCAGTTTTAGCAGAATCTATTTGTGAGTAGCCTGATGAGATGAGTGTGATAAAAATAAGGAAGCTTAGTAAAATTTTATTGCTATTCATAAAGGGGTTTGTTTTTGAAATTTGACATGCGTCTATCTTGTGTGTATTCAAAAATATTCAATCTGATATAAATATGAAATAAAATGTTTCTGCA
>JBBRQV010000125.1:0-9612 GCA_038225955.1 Ignavibacteria bacterium
GAAGGCGATTAACATTATTTCAAAAGACAGATTTGAGCCAAAACCTTTTTCACAATTGAGATATTCACAGGATAGAAACGGTTCATTATTTGCAGATGCATCATTCACAATTCCTTTCTCACGAAAATTTAATTTTTATATAAGGGCAAACAACCACTCACTTGATGGCAATTATACAAATTCTGATTTCAGCGCATGGCGCGGTGATGGGAGGCTTAGCTGGTTCCCTTCAGCAAAATGGAATTATAAATTAGATTTCAGTTACTCGAAAATTTCACGGGGGCTTAATGGAGGTCTTAATTATTCCGGAAAAAATTTAGGTATGACTTCAACTATTGATTCACTTCGTGATCCAAAAACATCTTCGGTTATTGATCCGACAGGAAGAGAGGTAAACGAGAATTACAATTCTTCTTTTTCGATTTACTCAAAGGCGTTCGGAAATAATTCGCTGGCAATGCTACAATTGTATTATGTGAATTACTATAGGAACTACGGAAGTCAGTTTTTTTATTCTGATGTAGATACAATAGTGCGGAATGATTATTATAACACAACCAGACTTGGAATTAATTTAAAGTATGATAAGAAAATTGAGCTCGGCGGCGCGCAGCAATTAAATTTTTTGGTTCTCAATAATTATTACTTTAATTCGTACACTCCTGACTTGCAGCTTCCCGGGAGTGACAGGCTAAATGCTTCTTCAAAAGCAAATTTTGGTTTTGCATCAGTTAAAGTAGATTACGAGACTCAGCGATTTTTCTTATCGGGATTACTAAAATTAGAAAGAAGTTTCGTGACTGATAGCTCGCAAAACACAGTCAGTTTGGGAGGTGAGGCAAAGTATAAATTAATTGACGATAAAAAATTTGGGATAAATATTATTGGCGGCGCTAACAGAATTAATGGATTAAATTTTTACCCTATTGACCCGATGTACTCTTTAAATACAATTACTAATTATCAATCCGGCGTTGAGTTAAAAACTGAGATGGTAAAAGCATATTTAGGATACGATTATTCTTCCGAATCTTCGAGAGCAAAATTCAATTTTGATATTAAGTATGGCGCGTTTGATTTGAAATCAGAGAACGATTTTAAAATAAAGGATTATGTAGGTTCTCTTCCTCTTTTTTCGAAAAATGATTTTTCCTACAGAAATAAATTTTTTAAGGATAAACTGGATATAAAAATAGGAATAAATTTTAAATTTCTTATGAATTACAAGTCTTATGCATCCGGTTATTTAGAAACGATTGACGAAAGATTTTATTCTGGGACTGTTAGCAATCCTCTGCTTGATTACAATAATTTCAACAACAAATTTACCTCCGATTTTTATATAGGTGCAAGAATAGGACATGCGAATATCAATTTCACAGTCGCAAATATTTTAAACAGTTTTTATTATGATACTTTTCTGTATCCTTCGGATGACAGAGGCGGATTGTTTAACGCGGTTTCGAGATTTACGATTGTGTGGGACTTTATCAATTAGCAATTTACAATTCGAAGATTTGAACTTATGCATGTATTAATTGCTCGCATGCTTCAAAGACCTCTTCTATAGAAATTGTCTTCATGCATTTAAATTCATCTTCCCCGCTCCACAAACACTGAACAGGTTTCGGTGAATTGTAAAAGCACGGACTGCAATCCAGCTCTTTTCTAACTATAAGATGCTTGGTTCCCCACGGGAAAAGTTCATTAGCATTTGTGTAACCGAAAATTCCAACAGTCGGTATTTTAAAAGCGGCAGAGCTATGCAGGAATGCTGAATCGTTAGAGACAAATAAATTACAAAATCTCATACGAGCCATCGAATCCATGTAATTTGACGTTGATGAAAGAATTCCTTTTCCATCTAACATCTCATCAATCTCAAGATTCAAATCGAACTCATTACCGAAAAGCAAAATCTTAGCATTATATTTTTGCTCAAGCAATTTGCCGAGCGCAGCAAACTTTTTTTTATCCCAGCGTTTGTGAATATGGTTTTTTAAAGTTGCAGAACCGGAATGAAAACCAACTAAAAATTTATTTTGTAAATCATTTTCCTTTATCCAACTCTCAGAATTTTTCTTATCATCTTCGCTCAAAAAAATTTCCAATCCATGTAATTCTTTTTCATCCATGGTAGCAAGAGTTTTCACTAAGTCAAAATTCTGAAGAACGTTATGCCTGTCGGGAGTTTCATCTGCTGTTACATTATTCAGGACTTCTAATCTTAAGACATCTGAGTGTGTGTAATTATGTCCAAGTCTCTTTTTTGCACCAAGGAAGTAGTTTACCAGGTTATATTCGGTACGGTTGGAAGGATATATGTTTATTGAAACGTCGTAATTATTTTTTCTTAATGAATAAATTTCTTTGATAGATTTTAACTTAGACTGCTTTAAAAAATTGATGTGATGAATTTTATTAAGGAATGGGTTATGCTCATACATTTCCTTAACTGATTTAAACATGACAAGCATATCTATTTCAGCATTGGGAATTTTTTCCTTTAATAATCTTAGTGATGGGGAGAACATCAGCGCATCACCATTGCCGGAAAGAGCATTTATTAAAATCTTCATAGGGCTATTACATTACTTCATTGTACTACTTCATTTCAGGAGCGATAAGGTTTAATCTTGCAAGTACTTTATTCGCATTTTCAGCATCACTTTTTTGCATATACAAATTATATATGGATGACAAAGCATTTACATTAAAATTATCAGCTTCTAAAGCTTTGGAGTAGTTATTAAATGCTTCATTTGTATTACCCGATTGCAAGTAAATGTCTGCCAGGTTTTGATAAGCTGCGCCAAAGTTTGTAGGTCCTTTATCAATAGCACGCTTAAATGCATCAATAGCATCCTGCTTTTTGCTTCGCATAATATTCATCCCGTATACAAAATCTCCGACAAATTTTTTATCATATTTTGGATTGGTATTAGCCGCTTTAATATTATTTATGTCAGTATCCGATTTTCTCTTATAAACAATATCACTGTAGCCCTGCTCCTTTATAGTAAAAGGATAGGCATAGTAATTATTCAGGAATCCGTCATAGGTAAACAATGCAATTTCCGCGAAGGCACTGGGCTTTATCCCCGTAGAGAAATAAATATAATCCGGCTTACGCGATAAAACATACTCAGCATTATATTTGCGCTCTTTCCAGTTTAAGGGGAGAGCAGAAACTTCTGCTACTTCCAGTGGTTTGTGCGCTATTGTTTCATCAGTTAAACCAAGCATATCAATTACAACTACATCTGAAAAATACGATACTGCGCCTATAGTAGTTGCCGCAAGTATTAAAGGCCTGCCAAGCTGCGTTTGCTTTTTATTGAACCACGCACCTGCTATTTTCATTTTTTCAACAAGACCGTTCTCTGTCTCAACATCTTTTTTAATTATATCTTTCTGGGAATTATAATTAAATATTCCTATTAAAAGAGAAACAAACATTCCTAATGCGAGACCTGTTGAAAGAGAACCCGAAGCAGATTTTCCTTTTATGCGGTAAGCTATTTCCTCAACGAATTTTCCGAAGAGAATATAAATTAACGGAAGAATAGGAAGGAAAAATCTAAATTGTTTTAATACGTCACCACCGATAAAAATAATATATACGCAGTAAGAAACTGAAATAAAATACATCAGAGAGATTTCAAAAAAGTTTTCTTTCTTTCTCAGTAAAATTAAAGGGAGAGCAAATACAACTCCGTACAGCATGTATGCTTCAAAGAAATTTTTGAAGTAAGTCCAGCCTGCTTGTAAGTGCGCAGAGTCAAATGCCGTTTTTGCATAGTAAGTATTCGGGAAAGGATAGCCATAGTAGCTTAACCTCCATAGGATAAACAAGCCTGTAGGAATTACATAAACTGCGTATGTAATTAAATTTTTCTTTGAGAAAATATCTTTTGTGAATCCGCCTTTATTATCCTTAATTGAGAGTACTATTTTGTGAATTACTATCAGCCCGAAGAAATATAATCCTTCAGGGCGTGTAAGCGATGCAAGGAAAATAAAAAATGAAAATAAATAATTCGGTGTTTCTGAATTTTTATTTTTTATATAATAAAAAATTCCGGCAAGTACATAAGCCATAAACATACATGTTTCCATTCCACTGATTGCCCAGAAATTAAATGCACCGGTGAGAACTATTAAAGCAACAGGAATAAAATTGAACATGAAAGCGTTTGTAGGAGTAACTGAATTCTTACCTTTTTTTGAATCTGCTTTTAAATCTACGAGAGATGAAATTTTATAAGTCTGAAACAGTACTAAAATTCCGAATCCCATGCTGAGATACTGTGAAATGCTTTCAATATTAAACTTCAATGTATAGAAAATGCTGAGAATTAATACCCACAATAAATTTGTATAGCCTTCAACCCTTTCGCCGGGATTAAAAACCAGCCCCTTTCCTTCAACAAAATTCTTCACGAATCTGAAACTGATGTACGAATCATCCTGAATAAATTTCACCTGATTACACAGGTAAATTAACAAAAATGAAAAAGCAATCAGTAGGGCGTAAATTAAAGGCCGTATATCTTTTGGCTTCCCCGGAGTTTTTACTTCAAACTTTGCAGTGCTTTGTTTTGCCATTAAAAAAAGATTAAAACTTTTATAAAACTTTATTAAATAAAAAACGACTTTGTTTTTAAACAAAGTCGTTTAATTTTTTTCTATTAATTTCAAAAGAACATTTTATTTGCCCGGATTCATCTTAGCTCGTAAATCCTGCTCTCTTTTTGTTAAGTTCGGATCGCCTGGATAAAACTGTCTGAGTTTACCAAGAACATCTAATGCATTAGGATAGTCACCTTTTGTCTCGTAAATCTCTAAGAGCATTTTGTAAGGATTATAATAATCCGAGAAACTCCTTGGATTTTTATCAAGGTCTTTCTTTGCCTGTTCAATTACATCATCAATTAACTCGTTATATTTTTTATCGTTCTTTAAATTTTTATATAGCATGGCTACATAATATTCCATTCTATAATCCATTGGAACTGCCTTAATAGAAATCACCTGCTCCATTCTATCCAATGTCTGCTCTGCAAGATTAAATTTTGTTGAATCCTGCGCGTATGTTTCAGCAAGCTTAAGGAATAAATTTCTATAGCTGGAAATCATTCTGATATGATTTTCATCATAGAAAATTGAAGGATCTGTTAAACCTCTGAATTTAAATCCGTATCTTGGTGTTTTTGATGGTTCTGAAGGACTATCAAATAAACTCTTTCTTGTAAGAAGTGTATCAACAGTAATACCGGTGGTTTGGCTTCCAACTTTGAAAGGATATAGTTTTTGAGCCATTCCCTGCATTGCAAGGTAATCGCTTAGTCCAAGATAGTTTTCGTTGGTAACAGTAGTTGACCAATAGATTGGTCTTTCCCATTTATTTGCTTTTAGAATATCCATCATGATAATATCACTTCCTTTAAGAATCTGAATCGGAGTTCCTCTGTCATTATATTGTGTACCCTGAAAAGTCCAGGTTAACTTAGCTGGCAAGTCAGGTCTTTTTCTCATTGAGTCAGGATAAGCCGTAACAGGAACATCTATAGTTATTGGAGTCTTAGGGTTCCACTGAGTAGGCATTAATTTTTTCAACTGAGTATCAGACATCGTAAATGGAACCGGCAACGAGCCGTACGGCCTTTCATTCTTAAGCTGAATATTGTACCACTCAGTCTGAGCTAATGAAAGATTGACAATGCGAACGTCAGTTCTTATTCCGTACGCTGCCTGTAAGCACCATAGAGGGAACGTATCATTATCTCCGTTTGTAAATAATATAGCATCCTTCTCAACGCTTTGCAATAAGTTGTATGCATAATCGTATGGGAAATAATTTTTGCTTCTATCCTGATAGTGATATGTCTTTGCCATCATTTGAATAGGAACAAGACCGAATGATGCAATCAAAACAATAACGATTGCAATCTTTGCCATGCCGGCTTTACCCTTCTCTTCTAAGGTTTTTTGAATTAGCCTTACTATTCCCATCACACCTATACTAATCCAGAGAGAGAAGACCATAAATGCCCCTATGTAAAAATAGTCCCTTTCCCGGGGTTGCGGCTCCTGTTGGTTTTGATATAGCGCAGTGACAACTCCCATAGCGAGGAACATCATCGTAAATACGAAGGCAAGTTTCCAATCCCGGTAAAAATGATATACTAGACCCACTATACCCAATACAAACGGCACTAAGAAAAACTTCCACATTGCAACTCCGTCATCCTGGTTATATCCGGCTCTGCCGACGTACTGCCAGAGTAGATAACGGTTGAACATGTGGTTGATTTGATACTTTACCATAAATTCCATATCACTGGAATAATTATCACGTGTAGGTGCATGTTGCGGCTCCTGAGAATATCTTCTGTCTAAGAATGGCTGATCGCCATATTGCTCACGATTTAAATATGAAATAAGAGTTGTTAAGTTATCAGGATTATTTTCATCGATAGGCAAATTTGTTACAGCGGAACGCTGAAGAACAGATACATAAGTTGAGTATCCTAATATTACAAGAAAAACTGAGAGGCAGAACAAACTTAACGTTGCCATCTTTTTTGCTCTGCCATAATATATACCAAATGCTAAAAGACCTAGCATTATTACACCAAAGATTGCGCTGACATTAATGAGCGAAGGAACCTTCTTTACAATTCCCGGATATACGATGAAGAATGCAATTGATGCGCCTGCAAGTCCCAGAATAAGTGAGTTCCTAGTATAAGTATATCTTCTGAAATAGAACATCAATGCTGCTACAAAAATACATTGCGCTACTAACAAGTGAATACCCAATGCAAGTCCGACAATATAACACATCAACAATAAATATTTATCAGAGCCCGGCTCATCTGCTTTCTCCCACCAGACCATCATTAAGTAAGTGCAAAGCCCTATGAGAAATGTTCCGAAACCATATACTTCAGCTTCCATAGCATTAAACCAAAATGAATCTCCGAAAGCTAATGATAATGCTCCTATAGCTGAAGCAACACAAACTACAAATGTATCAAAAAAGTTTTTTGGATTTCCTTTCCAGTTATTGATAACTTTCACTGCTACAAGGTAAAGCAACAATACACAAAGCGCGCTGGAGAAAACTGAAAGGTAATTCATTCTCAATCCTATATCAGGAGAGGTAGGAAGCATTGTAAAAATTTTTCCTACTAATGTATGAAGAGGAGCGCCCGGAGGATGCGGCACACCTACAGTAAATGCACATGCAATAAACTCACCACAATCCCAAAATGACAATGTAGGCTGTACAGTCATTATGTAAATAACGGTGGAGAATAGAAATACGAATAGTCCCGTAATCTTATTAAAAGTCTTAAAATTCATTTAGTTTTTCTTGTATTTTCTGCTAAAAAATAGTGATAAGTATTGAAATTAAAGTAATTCTGATTGATATTCAAGATAAAGAGAGAGTAAGGAATACAATAATCGAATACAAAAAAAGCGGATTATTTCTAACCCGCTTAATTTACATAAAAAATATTTGTAATTGTTTATAATCCAAATCTGAAACCAAGACCTGCTGCTAATTGTATATATCCCCTTTCCGCTATATCGTAAGTAGTATTAGATGTTGAGGATGTAATTAATGTACCCTCAGTATGAGTATAAGTTTCGGCAAAAGTAACACCTGTTTTCTTCATTACATTGTGGTATCTTATTCCGATATTCAGAAAAGTTTTAGCGCTTGCGTTTATATTAAGCCCTGCTCCAATATTAAAACCTACCTGTGAAGCGGAACTGTATGTAAATACATCTGATGAAGAAGGATTAGTTGCGTAAGCTATTTTTTCTTCTCCGTATTTTAAAGAATACAAACCTAAAGCTGCATCTGTATAAAATACCATTTGCGAAGGGCTTGGAAGATTGAAATAAAATCTTGGACCAATGTATCCCGAGAATTGTGTAGCATTCGACTGAGTATAAGTTGCACCAGGTAGTCCTGTTCGCGCATCTTTTGGAATCATAAAATCAGCACTGAAATTTCCGAATACTCCGAATGTCGGGCTTAAATTTGCTGCCACTTCAAGTTCTGCCCCTGGAAATGCTCCGAAGTAATCCTTAAATTTACCGCCTTCATAAATAGGAACTGTTCCGATTGAGGTATATGTGCCTCCTGATAATGGTGCGGAGACCGAACCTTTTATTATTATATTAAGAGAAGGTTTGAAAGGCAATACTCTCTGAGCATTGGCTATACCCGTTACCGTTAACACTAAGATAAAAACAGAAATTAATTTTTTCAAAATTTTATTTTTTAATAGTTTACAAGTGTGGGATATAGAACAAGATGGATAAAAATTACCTAAAAAAATATTTAAAAAATTTGCAAAAAATAAGAAAGCGGATTATTTCTAACCCGCTTGTTGTTTGAACATTGTAAAAATTTTAGAAAATTTTATAGCCCTATTTTAAACCCTAAACCGACTGCAACAGAAAAGTAACTGCTTGAAGGCACGTCTTCAAAAGCTCCGGCTGTTACTGAAGGATTGCTGCCTTCAACTGTTCGGGTATTGATAACCTGCACATTAGATTTGCTGAAAAGGTTATGATATTTTAAACTAACATTTGCCATTCCGATTGGACCAAGACCGATATTGATACCAGCGCCAACATTGAATCCTGTTTGAGTATAAGCATTATGTATATCGGTTGTAATATTAGGTGGATTTGTAGCAAGAGTTGTTTTAGAATCCCCGGGTCTTGTTGCATAAATTCCTAAACCTAAGTCGCCGTAAAATCTGTATAAAATGCTGCCGGGTAAATTGAAATAAAATCTGGGACCAATGCTTCCTGAAAGCATGTATGTATTATCTTCAGAATAAGTGGCACCAATTAATGATACATCTTTCGGACTTAAAAAATCGGCGCTGAAGTTTCCATAAACACCAAAGCCTGAAGTAATGTTTGCAACTACTTCTAATTGCCCGCCCGGAAATGATTTGTAATGATTTTTGTACGAATCAGGTGAGAGCGGCGTTCCGAGCGCGCCTTTTAGGATAATTTCTATACTTGGTTTTATTGGAAGCAATTTCTGAGCAGATGAAATGCTTGTAATAAAAAATGTGAAGACTAATAGTAAAAGAATTTTTTTCAATTTTTCTCCTTGAATTTGGGATTAAATAAGTTTGTGTTTGTATTTGAGAGTTTGGTAAAATTAATGATTATAAAATAATTAAGCTACCAATATATTTACTGTTTAAAAAAGAAAATTCTTATAAAAAAAAAGCCTCCATGATTTTGAATCATGGAGGCTTTTAAAAAATTTATTCCAATTTATATTAGAAGTGAACTTTTAACATTACACTCATAATACCAGTTCCGATGAAGGATGCTGTAGGACCTTTTACTGTTGTAGCTGTTGTTCCTCCCTTACCTGTTATACCTGGTCCTTCAGGAGCAGAATTGCTCTTGAATCCTAATGTATATTTACCACCTAAAGACATACCAGGTGTGAAATACCAGTCAAATCCCATGTTTAAGCCTGCGCCAAAACCGGTACCTTTTGTTTCAACTGTAGAAGTATTTTCACATGAAACACTTGTTCATTTTGCGTTAACCATTGCA